>CAZIMH010000030.1:0-17296 GCA_964540155.1 uncultured Saprospiraceae bacterium | reverse complement strand
AGAACCAGATATACCATACTGGAGCCCGAACGATATTTGAAAATCCTTAGTTCGTTGTCTATTACTTGAAATGGGATACCTTCTTTGTTGTATCCGACTGGCTGAATGTTCATTACCAAACTTGAATACGCCTCTGAATCGCTTTAGTATATGGAGATTAACGCCTAGCCCATATCCTACGGAATAGTTGGATCTAGTGACACCATCATAATCTAAAGTTTCCTCAGTTGTAGTTCTATAAGTTCCCACTTCATTGACCCCAACGGCTTGAGCCTTTCTGATATTAGTGTATGCAAAAAAGCAGTTACAAGGAAGGCGATATTTTACTTCTGCACTTATATTTAGATAACCTATGTCTGCCTCTTGAGCCTGATAGACATTTAACGCTGTGACGTAGTCTATTCTCCTACCATGGGTTTGGGCTGGCTCATTACTTACATATTCATGTCCAATAAATCTGTATCCTGTAAACTCAGAAGATTCGGCAAAGTGCAGACCTAAGCCTACTGAAAACTGACCTAATGGTTTCTCTACAACCACACCATTTAGCATAGATTGGGTGAAGTTGTTCTTATACATAGTGAGGATAGTTTCTATCCCAACAACAAACTTTGCGTCGTTATTCTTAATTACATTTTGTGTAGTCTGCGCGGTGGTAGCATTAGTCATATATAGCAGGATGACAATGACTAGCGGAAGTTTAATCGAATTCATATGATGATTTGCATCGTAAAACTTGATTTTAGAATGATTATTGCCTCATTCTTCGATATTTATATAATTAGGTAGGCTTAAAAATTTATTTAGTACAACTTAAATACAGCACATTCTTTGCTCGACTTGTTTTAACTTTATGACTTAAACGAAACAAGACCTATGAGCATCGTAGAAATGAAAGTCCCAACGATAGGGGAGTCTATTAGCGAAGTGACACTTTCACAATGGCTTAAAAAAGATGGAGAATATGTCAAGTTAGACGAACCCATCTGCGAATTCGAATCAGATAAAGCGACTTTGGAATTTCCTGCAGAGGCTTCTGGTAAGTTGATACATGTAGCAGCAGAAGACGATGACTTAGAAATAGGTGCTTTGGTAGCTAAGATAGATACGAGTGTAGAAGCGCCAGCCGGCGGTGATGCACCAGCTGCTCCTGCACCAGCAGCCGCTGCAGCTGCGCCTGCCGCTGCAGCGGCTACAACTAATTATGCGACAGGACATCCTTCACCAGCTGCTGCAAAGATATTGTCAGAGAAAGGCATAGACCCTGCTTCAGTTAAGGGGACAGGTAAAGATGGCAGAATAACTAAAGCTGATGCAGAATCTGTTCAGGCTAGTGCACCAGCACCTGCTTCAGCGCCAGCCGCTCCAGCGACACCCACATATTCGCCACCACCGGTTGCCTTCAGTAGAAATGAGCGGAGAGAAAAGATGAGCAGAATGCGTCGTACGATTGCTTCTAGACTGGTAGATGCTAAGAATAATAGTGCTATGCTGACGACCTTTAATGAGGCGGATATGTCAGCCATCTTTGCGCTAAGAAAAAAGTACCAAGAGAAGTTCGTAGAGAAGTACGGAATTAAGCTGGGCTTCATGTCTATCTTCTCTAAAGCCTGCGCTCAGGCTCTAATGGAAATGCCTGCTGTCAATGCAAGGCTAGACGGCGACCATCTTATCTATCATGATTATGTAGATATCTCTATCGCCATTTCTACAGATACAGGTCTTGTGGTACCTCCAGTCCATAATGTAGAGTCTATGTCTTTTTCCGATATAGAACTTAGAATCAAAGAGTTGGCTGGTAAAGCCAGATCTGGAAAGTTGACCTTGGAGGAAATGAGTGGTGGTACTTTCTCCATCACTAATGGTGGCATTTTTGGCTCTATGATGAGTACACCGATATTGAATAAACCACAATCTGCTATTCTAGGCATGCATAATATAATTAACAGACCTATCGCCGTAGATGGAGAAGTGGTTATTAAGCCTATGATGTATTTAGCCTTGTCTTATGATCATAGAGTGATAGATGGCAAAAGTTCGGTTACCTTCTTGGTCAAAGTCAAAGAGCTATTGGAAGACCCTGTCCAACTTATGATGAGTATCTAAATAACGGTTTTATCTACATACACTTTGTGGGCTCTCATTACCTGATTGAAGAACACTGAGCACTGAATCGTTGTATGGTTTACCTTTGTACTATAATTAATTCAAAATGACGCTTGGTGAGTTTATAAATTTTATGGGGGAGAATTCGTTTTATCCCTTGTTCTACTTTTTCATATTACCAGTAGCGGCTTTAATCGCTGCGTTTATGGCAAAGGGGGAGGGCCACCTCAACCCGTGGAATGTATTCTATTCTGTATTGGTATATATGACCGTTATTCCTGGCATCTTTGCTATTCTTCTTAATCTCTATCACTTGTTTTTTGAGAAGCGTAGTATCTACAATATGAATATGATGATAGAGGTATTACCAGTCATCAGTATGATACTCACACTATTCTTGATTAAGAAAAATGTCAATTATAATGATATTCCAGGCTTCGGAAAATTGACAGGATTACTAGGGACGATTGGAGGTGTGATGTTGATTTTTTTCGTGTTAGATAAGATGCGATTGTTAGTCTTTTCTTATTTGCCTATCCAGTATTTGGTCATAGCACTTGTAGTCATGTTTGTTGCGATTCGCTTTCTAACCAAAAGGGTATTCCGATAATTGTTGCTTAACAACTTCGAGGGATAAAAAGATACTGAGCACCTAAGTCGCTGAGTACAAACATGCAGATAAACTGCTTAGGGTCTTTATATGTTTTTTTGAATTCTGCGACCTTGGCTTCGAAGACAAGATTGTTAGTTATGAATTCTTCCAGACTAGACACATTGATGGACCAGTTAGAATTCATCTTTTTTCTGTCGACAAGATTAATACCTAAGGCGACAGGTTGTTTGGCTACTACGAAAATCGGAAAAGCAGAGGCATTGCTATCTAAGACTTTATCCGTTGCAGCACAAAGCAGTTTATTATACCGCTTCATTTCATTTTCTATGACAAGAAGCTTCTCAGCTTCCTTCATTTCATCTTCCATGGTAACAAAAGTATGATTTATCTAAGCTTGAGTAAAGTGATATTTTCTATATGATGTGTATGTGGAAACATATCTACTGGCTGGATTAACTCCACAGAGTACTTCTCATAAAGCAAAGCAATATCTCGAGCTTGTGTGGCTGGATTACAAGAGACATAAATTATTCTATCTACACCAGTAGAAGCCAGCATAGTCACCACGTCACCATGCAGTCCTGCTCTTGGCGGATCCACGATTATTAAATCTGCTTTTCCGTATTTATCTACAAATTCTTGATTGAAAATATTCTTACAATCTCCTACTTCAAATAGTGTATTGGAAATGCCATTGCGTTCCATATTGAGGATGGCATCATCTATAGCGGGAGCGATTTCTTCTACGCCTACAACTTGTTTGCACTTATCAGCGATGTATAGCGCTATGCTTCCTAGTCCTGTGTATAGGTCGTAGACATTTTCTGTCCCCTTGAGATCCGCCAGCTTCACTACTTCATCGAAGAGCCGCTTGGCTTGGTAGGTGTTCGTCTGGAAAAATGATTTAGGCCCTATTCGATATTTGACATGACCCAGCATCTCTGTGATACCTGTTTCTCCTTTATAATGGATAAAGTCTTGGTCTTGCGTGCTGTCATTCATCTTTAGATTAATGACATAGTATAAGGAAGTGAGGTCTGGGAAACGGTCAGTAATCGCTTGCATACAATCTTGAATGTCCGCTTGATTGTCCTCACCAAAAATCATCGCCACCATCCATTCTCCCGTTGTGGTATTGCGTACCAACATGTTTCTAAGCAGCCCTGTGTGTGCTCTGTTATTATAAAAGGTCCATTGCTTTTCTAAAGCCAGTTGGTGAACAAAGTTTCTCAGTTCATTAGAAAAATCATCTTGAAGATGGCATTGGTCGATTTGTACAATCATATTGAAAGCACCCGCTCTATGGAATCCTGTCGCTGGTCCAAAATTAACTTCACCTTCTTGATCTAATTCTTCTTTTGGCACCCATCGGCGTGTGGAGAAACTATACTCCATTTTATTCCGATACTGCTTGGTGAGATCACAGCCTATGATGGGTCGTTGTTCCTTTATCTCTAGATGTCCTAATCTTTTGAAAGTATTGACTACAGCCGCTTCTTTGTATTTCAGCTGTGATTCATAATCTAGATACTGCCATTTACAACCACCACAATCTCCAAAATGAGCACAGAAAGGGGTGACTCTAAGTGCTGACTTTTCAATGTAATTTTCGACCTCTCCAATATTGAAACTCTTCTTTTTCTTCCTTACCCAGACATCTACAATATCACCTGGAACAGCGCCCTTGACAAAATAGACCAATCCCTCGGCGTCTCTTCCTACTGCTTGTCCTTTGTCCGCTATATCAGTGATAGATACGTTGTAAGCAATTTTCCTTTTTCTTTTACGTCTCCCCATTTAGGTTTTTACATTGATCAATGTAAAAGTAGTAAAGTAGAATTCTTTACCTGATTATTACGAACTCAGTTCTTCTATTTTTTTGACGACCGGCAGCAGTCTCGTTATCAGCAATCGGAAAGGTCTCTCCTTTGCCTTCGAATGCTAATCTGTTTCTTGCAATCCCAGCTTTGACTAATCTGTCGTATACAGCCTTGGCTCGTTCTCTGGACAGGGCGAAGTTGTCATCGTCATTACCCACATTGTCAGTATGACCAATTATTTTGATTCTAAGATTTTCGTTGTTAGTCAGTAAGCTAATCAAAGAATTAATTTCTACGTCCGACTGATCTAGTAACAGCGCTGACCCTGTTTGGAAAAAGATATTATTAAGTACAATAGGAGCAGATTCTATAGCAGGTGGTAATTCTTTCTCAGGTTCTATAGGTCTCAAAAAGACTTCAAATACAAAAGGATCTGTAATCGCTGCACCCGGTTCAAGCACAATATTTTCTGAGTGAAAAACATATTTATCTCTGCTGATATTCAGCGCATATTCGCCTGGATTAATGGTGGTCAATAGCGTACCACTTACAAGTGAATTGATATTAGATTTGGTTTGGCTTGGGTCCAGATTATTGAGCTGGGCAGTGGCATTGATAAGTCCGGTAGTTACGGCATCTCTGACAATCACCTTTAAGTAAGTTACAAGTTCTGGTTTATGCACTGCTGGTAAATCAAAACTGTAGATATCACCCATACGTACATCATTGTCTTCTGCTGTAAAATCTAACTGAGCACTGTAGTAGGCTTTTTCGCCTGACAGATCTACGAACAGGCCACCTTCTCTTTGTGGTGTATTGATTGGATAACCCAGATTTTTTGGTACTCCCCACTTCGCGTCGTCTGTCTGTTTTGACACAAACAGATCATAAGATCCCAAACCGATAAGACCATTTGAGATAAAGTACATTGTCTTGTTGTCAGGATGTAAGAAAGGCGTTTCTTCATTACCTTCTGTGTTGATGGTTGGACCGAGGTTAACAGCTTCTCCCCACTTATTTTTATCATTGAGTTGTACCATCCAGAGGTCAGCACCTCCTTTCCCTCCTGGTCTTTTGCTGCTGAAGTATAGGCTACGTCCATCTGTAGATAAAGCAGGAGAAGCATCCCAGTATTCAGTATTTATAGCTGGTCCCATATTTTTGGGGTCACCCCATTTGCCACCGGAGTTAAACGTAATATACAAGTCACAACCACCGTAAGAATCTCGCCAATCGCAAGCAGTGAAAATCATCGTCTTACCATCCTGTGACAGGGTAAAGGCTCCTTCATTGAAGAACTGCGTATTGATATTTCGTATGGGCTCAGCGATGGAGAAACTATCTGCTTTTATTCTTCGGCTGAAATATAGATCTTCTTGAGGTCTGTCTTTGTTTGTCCTGACAAAGAGCATAAGAGAGGCATCTGCATTAAATGCAGGATGATATTCTAAGTCACTTGTATTCACTTGTTTACTAATCGCTGTCGGCGTGAATGGGTGAGGGTTAGCGTAGGCTTCTTTTCTGAATTCGAGTTCTTTTACTCTTTTACTTACTGTCTTAAGCTGTTTTTCGCTTAGCTGCCCATCTGATTTTAACTTTTTAAGTATTTGTATGGCGTTATCGTAATCACCTTTCTCTTCCATAGGATATGAAATAGACATGGCTAACCGAGGATCCATGACCTCTGTATTTTCCATCATGGTCATCAGTAAGGAGATCGCCTTATCGTTCTGTGAATTATCCAAATAGATGCCAGCCAACTTTTGTGTGGCAGGTCTAAATCCAGGATATTTGGCAGAGACTTGTTCCAGTTTTAAAACACCTTCTGCTTGTTCCCCTTTTTCAAAACATTTGAGTGCTTTGTTATATGTCTTCTTGGATTTTTTATCCAGATCGTCAAGAGAAATTTCTTGGCCACAGAGAGATGATAATAAACTGCAGCAGAGGATAGTAATAAAAAAATGCTTCATCAACTTATTTAAGTTAATTACAGATATACAATTTTGTAATAGTTTGGGACTAGGATAGGAATTTAATCAGGCGAATTCTTTGAGTAACTCTGCAGCGGTAGCATCACCTAATTCTGCAGCTTCTTTGATATCTTTTTTATATCCATTTTTGCCGGCTTTTTGTTTTGCTACGCCTAAGAAACGGAGTTTCATTGACTGAGGGATTTTGTCGTTTCCTTCTTCAATGTCTAGTGCTTTTTCAAATTGCTCGACGGCTTCACCATATTTTTCCAGTTCTAGAAGCGTCTGTCCATAAAGGAAGTGACCCTCTCTTTTCCATAAAAAGTTAGGATTCTCTTCTCCAAATTTTCTGTTAGCGAAAAGCTTTAACTCGAACTCGGCTTTCTCATATTGCTTCAACTCCATATGCATTTTGCCTTTCGTCCGTCTTGCTTTCCAGTGGATTGCTTGGAGTGCCACTGATTTTTTGATTGCTGATTGTAAGGTATCTACAGACGCTTCGATTTCTTTATTGTTAATCAGTACTAGTGATTTTCCAAAGAAAGCATAAGGATTATCTGAGTCTAAGGCTAGACACTTATTATAGTCTCTCAGCGCATCATGATATTTTTTTAGAATAAGGTTGACTTTGCCACGCCTTTCATAAGCCTGAGCATGTCTGTCATATTTCTCTATTGCTTTATTCAGGGCAGATATAGCCTCTTCTTCTTTTCCTTGCTCGTCTACTAATTTCTTTCCTTTTAGGTATTGTTGTACGGCAGCTTTATCAGATGATGGTTCTAGGTGCTTGTAGTGTAGAATTTTACCCTCTTCTACTTGCCAAATATCCATCTCACCTGATAGACCAAACTGTGCTATGTATTCTAAGAGGACTGATGTGTTTTTGAATGACTTACCATAGACTTGTTTCACTATTCTAGGTATCGACATGCACAATTCATCAGGGAAGAAAATCTCTTCAGGGAGAAACATGACGTCATTCTTGTAGTAGTTCTCTGCTCGAGAGATATACATCTTCACGGCCATATCATACGCCTTCTGCGTGCCAAACTCTATTCTGCCTTGGATGATAGTTTTAAAAAGCATCTTGCTTTACAACCCTTGTTAATAATACAATTGAAAATGACTCTGTGTGAGTTTATGAAACGTTATTTCATAAAATATACCCTACGTCCTCATCAAAAATAAGGAAAAAAGTCCTGAATATCAACGAAATAGACATAGTATCCACTTTATGGCTTTCCGAAGGCATTTATGAAATAGGTAGCAATACTAAAGGTCTAGGCCCATACTTTACATCCTTCCGTGCAGTTACGACAAATATCTATCTGGTCTCTTCCTTTGAGGATACTCTTTCTGAACGAGGTATAGGCATCACCTTCCCAGATAGTCTGAAAATTATGTTGCTTAAGGTCTCCCATACGGTGTGAAGCATCCTTGTCAAAGCAACATGGGACGATCATTCCATCCCAGGTCATGACACAGGCATGCCACAGCTTCCAGCAATGATTGAGTAATTTGTTCTTGATTTCATAAGTGCCATCCTCATTCTGGCGATATCTGGAGTAAGCGTCTAAGGTTGGAATCAGTGGATTGCCAAATTTGTAATCATACACTTGGGCCGTTTTCAGCTTGACTTCATCTACACCAATCTCCTTGGCCAATTTGTGTACTTCTGGGATCTGATGTTGGTTAGGCTTAGTGACGACCATCTGAAAAATGATATGAGGCGTAGAAGCCCCAGCTTCCTTGCGACACTTCACCAGATTACGCGTTCCTTGCAAGACAACATCTAGCTTTCCTTCTTTTCTATAATTCTCATAGACTTCCTGAGTCGTCCCATCTATGGAGATAATAATTCTATCCAGTCCCGACGCTATAGTACGCCTGGCATTATCCATGCTCAGGAAATGGCCATTAGTGGAGGTGATTGTATACAGTCCCTTTTCATTGGCATGTTTTACCATATCAAGAAATGAAGGATTGATGTAGGGCTCACCTTGAAAGTAGAATATCAGATATATGAGCTTATCGGATAATTGGTTAATCGTGGATCTGAAAAAGTCTGCTTTTAGATTTCCTGTCTCTCTTGAAAATGAACGTAAGCCACTGGGACACTCAGGACATCTGAGGTTACAGGCTGTTGTCGGTTCCATGGAGATTGTCATGGGCTGACCCCATTGGATAGCCTTGCCAGTGTATTTGCTGAGGAGATATGAACTGTAAAGCAGGATAATGTTGATTATCCTTTTGGGTGTAAGGTGTCTAATAAAATTTAAAGTATCTCTCCAGTGCAGTCCCATAGCTGAAAGATAATATTAAGTCAGAATTTGAATAGGAGTTGGTACAAAAACTAAAGGACCTATGCACTTTTGCAAGGTCCTTTTAGTAATGCTGATCAATTCCTATCTTGACTTACTTCTTTATGTCTTGTGGGATTAAGAGGTTACACTCATAAGACCTAAAATCAAACAAAAAGTGACGCCAGCGTGCTGAATTAAATTTTCCTTAACAAAGGTTTTAAAATATCCAGAATTTGGGGTCTGATTTAGTTCAGCAGAAATGTATTTATACCATGAGGTCTTAGCACAAGTCCTTTAATGACAATACTTTTTTAGCTATAGATTTTCTATAGAGGTATAATGAAAGTCTACCTATTTTGAAAAGCAAATGGCTTCATCATATTTGGTGACTTAGACAGTATCATAACTGTAAGTACGACCAAAACGCTGTTTGAATAACCATCCAAAAAATAACCCATACACAAATCCGCCAATGTGAGCCCACCAGGCCACACCACCCGCTTCTTCTGCATTAGCAGCGTTCATCGTGCTTATGCCACTAAAGATTTGCTGAGCAAACCAAAATCCTAAAAAGAGTAGGGCAGAAACATAAAAGGTCTTAATGATGAAAAGCAATTTTATTCTGGACTTTGGAAACATGACCAAGTAGCAGCCCATGACAGCTGATATAGCGCCACTAGCGCCCACTGTAGGGATGACTGAATTAGGGTCTGCACCTATGTGTACAAATGAGGCAAACAAGCCACCTCCTAAGTAGAAAAGGATAAATCTTAGATTGCCTACTATGGCTTCTATATTGTCAGCAAAAATCCACAGAAAGAGGGCATTGCCAAGAAGATGCATAAGACCAGCATGTAGAAACATACTCGTCACCAAACTATAGAGATCTTGTCCACGAACAATCTCGTCTGGGATAACACCGAATTCATTGAGAAGCGCTGCTATATGGTCTTGATCCAGGCTGAGCCAGTATAGGATGAAAATACCCACATTGAGCAATAGAAGCGTGTAGGCAAAAATTGGTTTGTGCCCACCTTCAATGTTATCGTCACCTATAGGGAATATCATTTAAACTTGGTGTTCTCTGTACTGCAAGATAGAAAGTATTAGGATTTGTAGGTGTTACCATACTACAAACTCTAAGCTGTTATATTTGTTCTCCTTAAGGATGGATAGAAAAAAAGAATTTGATCTTGTTGTATTAGGCAAAATATTGCGACTGGCTGTGCCGTATAAGGGCTTGTTCGTGATGTGCTTAGTCATCTCTATCCTCATGGCTCCGATTACGACAATCAGACCCTATCTCATAAGTCAGATGGTGGACAACAATATCTTGCAAGGTGATCTGCCAGGCTTGCAGAAAATGGTCATCATCTACTTGATACTAGTCATTATCAATGTCGTCATGCGGTATATCTTTATATACTATAGTGCCGTTCTTGGCCAATCCGTAATAAAGGATTTACGCGTCAAAGTATTTCAGCAAGTGACTAATCTGCGTCTGCGTTACTTCGATCAGACGCCGATAGGTAAGATTACTACAAGGACCATTAATGATGTACAAGCGCTTAATGAAGTCTTCACCCAAGGCGTGCTGACGATGGCTGCTGATATCATGGGAATCTTTGCTGTCATAGGGTTTATGTTATACACGAGCTGGCACCTGACCCTAATCTGCCTGATAACTGTGCCACTACTGATTGGTGCTACCTATATATTTAAAGAGAAGGTAAAAGATGCCTTTAAGAAAGTAAGAAATGAGATTGCTAACATGAACTCCTTTCTCAATGAGCAGATTTCAGGAATGCAAGTTGTCCAGATGTTCAATGCAGAAAAGAAGGAAGCACAGAAATTCAAATCTATAAACAGGAAGTACACGAAAGCCAATCTGGATGCCGTGGAGTATTACGCTATATTTTTTCCAGTGGTGGAATTGATTTCTTCCTTGGCACTGGCACTGCTGGTATGGTGGGGTTCTAAGGGTATCTGGAATCATAGTATTTCTGTAGGCGCATTTGTTTCCTTTCCCATGTATCTCAATATGCTTTTCCGACCGATAAGAATGTTGGCCGATAAGTTGAATACGTTACAAATGGGACTTGTGGCAGGGGGCAGAGTATTTGGCATATTAGAAAATGATGAGAAAATAAGTAATCTCGGCACGCATGAAGTGGACCGAGTAGAAGGTAAGGTAGAATTTCAGTCCGTATCCTTTGCTTATGATGAAGAGAACTATGTATTAGAAGATATCAATTTCCAACTGAGGCCGGGCCAGACGATGGCTCTAGTAGGAAGTACAGGGTCAGGTAAGACGACGATTATTAATATTCTAAATAGGTTCTATGATATCCAGAAGGGCAAAATTCTGATCGATGATGTGGATATTAAGAAATATAGACTGACTAACCTAAGGAAGCATTTATCCATGGTCCTGCAGGAGGTTTTTCTTTTCGACGGAACAGTATATGATAATATTATCCTGAGAGATGAACATATAAGCAAAGAAAAAGTAATAGAGGCATCTAAGAAAATAGGGGCGCATCCATTCATAGAGCGCCTTCCTGGCGGATATGATTTTAAGATTACAGAACGGGGCTCTAATTTGTCTATGGGACAAAAGCAGCTTATCTCCTTTGTGAGAGCTCTGGTTTTTGATCCTGATATCTTAATCTTAGATGAAGCTACTTCATCCATAGACTCTGAGACTGAGGCGATTATACAGTATGCTATAGAAAAGCTGATTCAGAAAAGGACGTCCATCATTATTGCTCACAGACTCTCTACCATTAGGCATGCAGATAATATTCTGGTACTTAAGGATGGACAAATAAAAGAGCAAGGCTCTCATAATGAGCTTATGCAAAAAAAGGGTGGGGCATATCAGAAGCTGTATGATAAGCAATTTGCACAGACGATGTCAGTATAGCTATGCATGACCAATGATTTTTGTTTAATTTCAATTATCTAAAATTAAAATTCTCCTACATGGCAGCTAATAAGAGTTCGGCAAGTCTTTTCGCCAAGATTGTACCATTACTTTTCTTTATGGTCATGATATGGCTTATCATATCTACAGTGAGTTTTGCTTTCAAAGCATTTTATTCCTTCCTCGCTATCCCTTTATTGTTAATTGCATTATTTCTCAATTACTCCGTAGTCACGGATTACATATCCAAACTCTTTCAGGATATAAAGGAAGATACAGGTAAGGGTGTAATCAAACTGATAGGTAATGTGGTGTTTTACCCTTTTGTATTCGGCTATCTGGCACTGAAAGCATATGGAAAAAGGGCTATAGGTTCTAAGCGACCTTCCGTCAAAAATCAAAAAGAAAAAGGCGATTATATCAAATATGAGGAGGTAGATGATGAAGATTTTTTGGAATTGGAAGATATAGATAAGCCTAAACCTAAGTCAAAAGTTAAAGTCAAGCAGAACAGAACAGATAACGACTATGATGATATGTTCTCATAGTTTTCTCACTAATCTATAACATGTTTGTTCTCTATTGCTTTGTTACAATCAGTATAGTAGCGGCATACGTTTATCTAATAATTTATTTGCTAGAAAAGTGGTCTGAGATACCTTCTATCTCATATTCAGATGATGCAAGCCTAGCTATTCCTACTGTGAGCTTTGTCATTCCTGCAAGAAATGAATCACAGCATATCAAGAGATGTATAGATGGTGTCCTGATGCAGTCAGACAAACATCCTGATGCTGTCAAGGAGGTGATTATTGTAGATGATCACTCAGTAGATGATACCGCAGTGATTGTAAAATCTATAGCGCATCCTAAGCTCCAGCTGATTCCCTTAGAAGACCATCTTGATGATTCACAGTCTTATAATGCCTATAAGAAAATAGCGCTTAACCTTGGCATTACTCATGCGACAGGTGACTACATCATCCAGATGGATGCAGATACTTATTGTGGTTCAGATTATCTGGAAGCTGTTTTGGGTATCCTATCTCAAGGCAAGGCAGATATGATAGCGGCGCCAGTTGTTTTCGACGGAGACGGAAGTGCCTTCCAAAATTTTCAGATCTTGGACATTCTAGGTATGATGGCGCTGACAGCAGTAGGCATAGAAACGGGACACTGGCATTTATCTAATGGTGCTAATCTTATCTATCGGCGTGGGCTTGTACAATTCAGGGATAGTGCCTGGGCATCTGGAGATGATATATTTGCTATACAGAAAGTGGCAGCGGATAATGATTCTAAAATTCTATACTTAAAGGATTTAAATGCGATAGTGAAAACACCTGTGGAAACCTCCATCCCCAACTTTGTCTCCCAACGGCTTAGATGGGCTACTAAGAATAAAAATCTCAAAGGAAAAGGCATGTGGATTATTATGGCAATCCCCTACATAATGGTCATATGGCTTTTGGTTCACATCTTAGCTTATATCATCTTTGGTCCTATCAGTATAGTCATGGCTTTGATGCATTTTTCTGCCAAAGTTGGTATTGATTACCTCTATTTGAAGGAAGTAACAAATTATTTTGAAGCAGAGGAGGCGATGAGTTCATTCTGGTATAGTGCATTAGCTCATACAGCTTACATTGCAATAATAGGAACGATGAGCCTATTTGTCCGTAAGTATGAATGGAAAGGTAGGCGAGTGAGTTAGGTAGAATTCAAGCAGATACGCTAATAATTTGGCATAAAAGCAGTGGATAACTGATTCTTAGCCTAAAATAAATTGAACCTGATAACTATCTTTACAAAATCACTAGAGTAATTAAACCTTGCTTGCCTTTTTTCGAAGAAATCTAATTTTTAACCTCATCGCGTTATTGCTATTCGCAATAATACTGCATGGGTATTATTTCATTTCATTTCCAGAAGTCAGTGCTGAAGGAGTTGGCACCATGATGAATGATTGGATAAAAAGTCTTATCCAGGCACCTATCTTGAAAGCCATAGTCGCAATCACCTTAATTACAATTCAAGCTTATTTGCTTAATGATTTAGTGGTCAAGCATAAGTTTAGCAGGATGCTTAGTACTATTCCTGGTGCTTTATTTATATTACTATCGGTCTATGCATTAGAGCCTTATGTCTTGCACCCCATTCTTATAGCTAATCTGTTCTTCCTGCTTTCTGTCAGGAGTCTATTTAATATTTATAAAAGACATAACCCAATAGCCACGCTTTTCAATAGTGGTTTTTTTCTGATGATAGCTTCCTTAATATATCCTGGCTATATCATATTTATTTTATTGCTTTTACTAGGCATCTTTAGTCTGAGGAATTTGGACCCTAGAGAAGTATTACAACTGCTTGGTGGGATATTCATACCTGTATTTCTAACTTTTGTCGCACTTTTTTATTTGGGTGTATCTAATGAACTTACCACTCATTTTTTTGGTGCTGTAGGATGGAAACCATGGGTGCCTGATGAAGGAATAGCTCATGGAGCTGTTCAGTTTTTTAAACCTGCTTTATTTTTAATACTCATCATTGTTACCACTCTCATGCACTTTGTAGTCAAGAAGAAGAAAAAGTACGATGTCATTAAGAAGATAGAGCTAACCTATTGGATGTTGTTTTTGTCCTTGCCAGCCATCTTCATAGTAGGCAGTGTGTATGAATATAAAGCCTTACTATTAGTGATGCTTACGGTGCCGCTCTCTATAGTCTTAGGATTAATTATGGAGCAGAAAAAAAATTCGATCCTTAAAGAATTTATCTTTTTGATTCTTGTCTTAGGCTTTTTTGCATTCCAACTTAAGGAATATATAGGTTAGATGATTTTAGTGTAACTGATATTTTATCGGAAGGGTATAGCGGACATTGACAGGTCGGCCGTGCTGTTTGCCGGGACGCCATTTTTCTGGTAATGAATTCATCTCAGTAACTATTTTTTTAGCGACATCTCCACATCCGCCACCTATATCTCTCACCACTTCTATTTGCTCTATGTCTCCTGTCTTAGTGACTACAAACTGAACCACAACCAGTCCTTCTAATCCTACCTCTATAGCTACTTGAGGATAGCGTAAATTATTGTATACATATTCTAGTAGCTTTTCTTTGGCACATTTTTCCTTTTCCATTTTTGTACCTGCTATTTCTTCGCAACCTGGAAAACGGGGCATCTCATCTGTTAATAAAACGACCTCATCATCTTTGCTTTCTATAATCGGCGCCACAATGGGTGCTGGTGATGCGGCGGTATCAGCTAATGGTACGGATGGTGAGACCACATCTTCTGATAGGTCTTCTATGATATCTTCTGTTTTTGGATCCTCATTAGTTTCATCCAACAGGATATCTTTTATAATCTTAGGGATAGATGTTTTCGTTGTCTTTGGTGGTGCGGGAGGAGGCACTATCTTTTTTGGGTGGTCTGAAGTGGGTGGCTGAATCAGCGTTTCTTCGGGGATGTCTTTTACTTCATAGTACCTGACAGGAGCATCTGTTGTTGTCCAGTTTACTAATCCGATACAAACCATTACTGAAGATATAATACCGATAAGATAATGATTCAGGGTGAAGTCAAAGGAGGTAGTTCTTTGCTTAACTTGCCTTGCGATGATTATATAACTTCCTATGAAAGATACAATCGTGCTTAATAGGAAGAGAACCTCTGTTGTAGTCAAAGTGATGTGCATAGCTCTATAGTTTTTCTATAGAATTAGATGCAGAATAAAGGAAAAGGGGATGTATTAGATTCGAATTATTTTTTAATTCTCAGCTTAGGTGTTCAGCGCTACTCTTTAATCAAGCTGAATGAGAATTCCAGTTTTTGATTCTTAGGACTATGTGTCAGATTGAATTCTCCTGAATGATTAGAAATAATCTTTTTACAACTAATTAATTTAACTTCTTGATTAGGGAAGTCTTTCATTGCTGTGTCATCTTTGATTGACTTCTTTGTACTAGAGTAAAGCTTCTTATTGATGTTAGCTGAGTTACAGCTCACTTTCATAAGCCAGTGACTGTCTGATTCTCCTGAAGAAAGGATTGCATTATTATCATTACAATTACAAATTTCTTTTAGATAGATGCAAAGTTCTTTAATTAGTAATGCTAGCTGAGACTCTATAGCAAGTACACCTGGTAGTATATTATAATCAAACTGAATGTCATATTCAGACTGAAGTTCTTTCGATAATTTTTTAGCTAACTTATTTAAATTGACATTAGTGAAAGTACTACCTGTGTTTAATAGCGTGTAATGCTGATTAAGCTTACCAATATGGGTGTTAACTTTACTAATATTTGTTTGAATTTTTTCCTTAAGTGTCTCTTTTTTAATTTCCAGATTACTTACTATTTTTTCGATTTCAGTTAAATGCGATGTGAGGTAACTTGAGGATTTCTGATTCAATTGATATAACTCTGAATTTAATTGGACTCTATCTTTTTCATATAGATATTCGTCAGTGATATCAGATACTATGGCGCAATACATTGTTTCAGAAATGCCTTGCTTATTTGTAATTGAAATAGGGCTGACATGATTTCTGCACCATTTTTCAATATTATCGTCTACAATATATTTTTTCTTAAATGAAATAAATGGAAAATCAAATTTGACTAATCTCTGGAATTCAGACGCTACATTTTCTGAAACACCATTATTGGAAGAGTCAATAAAATTGGTCCCTATAAGTTCTTTTGAAGAGGTTTCTATCAGCCTATTGTAACCAGCAGACACTTCCTTAATGATGCCACTACTATCTAAGATTACTATCCCTATAGGTGCATGTTCGAATATGTTTTCTAATTGTTTTTGCTTGGATTCTATTATTAGTCGATCCACTATTTTTCTATGTGATAATGATACACTGCAGATGACTCTCTCATCAAGATTCTCAGGATTTTTTTCTGCGAAACCATTAATCTCAAACCATTTGTACCCTTCCTTTTTTATTTTTAATCTAACTAAGCAAGAAAAAGAACTAGAATTTTGAAGCGCAGAATTTACTTCAGTCAGATAGCCTTCTATGTTGTCAGGGTGAATTAGACTCACAAAGTGGCTGTAACCTTTTTTGTAAGTATTATCAGAGTAACCAAGTAGCGACTTATATTCGTCAGACCACCAGGTCGTACCTTCTTTGAGATTAAGACATTCCCATAATCCAGTCTTCTGACTTGTGAGCGCTAGTCTGTATCTTTCTTCACTTATCTTCAGTTTGTTTTCCTTGGCGACTATTTCAGTAATATCCTGTAATACATTTAGACAGTCTATTGGATTACCTTTTTCATCTCTTGTATGCACCTTAGAAATTATAGAAATCCACTTTAATTCTCCCGTAAGCCTATCATTCAGAGGTATTTTAGAAATTATATTTTCTCCTTTAGAATTCATTATTTGGCGAAAGTGTTCCTTTGCCAATACTTTTCCATTGTCGGTATAAAAATTTCTCAGGTCAATACTTGAAAGCACTTCTTCCTTCGTAACCCCTAATAGACCTTCTGGGTTTCCTTGAATAAAAATCGTTTTCATCGTTCTAAGATTGTAT
>CAZIMH010000029.1:0-17820 GCA_964540155.1 uncultured Saprospiraceae bacterium | reverse complement strand
CAGGCTATAGCCATCTGGTCTCCTTTCAGCGCGATTCCCATGGCCTTTATAAAGCTGCGCGGTAATTGTATAAGTTTTTGGTTATCTAGTGCACTGATAAAGATAACTTTGCCGGCTTGGTAGGTGCTCAGCGCAAGGCTGCAGTTCAGTTGTTGTAGGAGCTGAGGCATACTGCCTGAATATGAAAATTGGAATGGATTCTTAGTTGTTTTATCGTTCATAACGCTGTTCTGATATAACTAAGGTAAGTTATTCCATTTTTTATGCGATATAGTGAGCAAATTCATTTTCAGATTGTTCTTATAGATATATGTTCGACAGATTTTACCAAAACCGTAAGGCATCACTTGGATTCTTTATTGTTCTTTCTTTAATCTCCCTTACTCTAATACCCCAGATTAAGGTCGCCTTCAATTTTGAGCAGTTCTTCCCTACAGGGGATGATGATCTGGAATTCTTCAAGTCTTTTATCGAAGAATTTGAAGCCGATGATAATTTTTTACTGATTGCGGTAGAGCATCATCCTTCCGTGTTCGACACTTCCTTTTTACAGCAGATTAGCGAGCTCGCGAAGGATATTAAAAAAGAGGTGCCATATGTAAAGTTCGTCCAGTCGTTGCCTGACCACAAGTATGCTGCGATGACACCATTCGGGCCTACCAGCATTCCCGCACTGCACATACACGACCAAGACAGACTCGTGCAGGATAGCGTCAAGATTATGCAAGATGAGCAAGTCTTGTACTCTATGATTAATGAGAAAGGCACTGCGGCAGGCATCATCGTCAAAACGCAGAATGAGGTATTGATGGATGAATCTCATGAAATTATGGATGCGCTTTATGGTCTTTTTGATCGCCATGGAATCAGTGATTACCACATGGTAGGCCGCCCTTACTTCCAGTCAGCCTTAGCTAAGATTCAGATGAGAGAAATCATCCTTTCTACGATTGTCAGTGGGATTCTTATCAGCATTGTGATGATTTTACTGTTTCGAAAATGGGTAAGCATCTTCATCGCGCTTGGTTCTATAACGGTGGGCCTTATTATCTTTTTTGGCCTTCTATCTATTATGGGAAGAGAGTTGTCATTAATGTCAGCTTTATATCCGGTCTTGATGTTAATAGTAGGCACCAGCGATGTCGTGCATATTATGAGTAAATATCATGATGAACTCAGGAAAGGGCAGGCTAGAAGAGAGGCACTGCGTATTACGATTAGGCAGATAGGTATGGCGACGTTGTTAACTTCTCTCACGACGGCAGCAGGCTTCGCTACTTTACTAAGTTCCCGAATATTACCTATTAGAGAATTCGGGATTAATTCTGCCATCGGTGTCTTGATTGCTTATATCGTAGTAATAGGATTTACTTGTCCATTGATGTCTTTCTTTACTAAGGAGCAAATGATTCCTCCTGCGAGGAAGAAAGACAGATGGCGAGCTATTCTGGATTGGGCTTACAATTTTAGCATCTCACAGCGTAAGTGGATTTCTTGGACATCTATCTTGTTATTATTCGTCTTTATCTATGGCATCACGAAGGTCCACACAAATTATGATCTATACACTAACCTCCCTCAGAATGTGAAGATCAGTGATGACTTTCTTTATTTCGAGAAAGAATTTGCTGGGTTCAGACCATTGGAGTTAGCGGGTACACTTCAGGGTGATCATAGTATATATGATTATAAGGTCATTAGTGAGATTGCTAAAGCGGAAGATTATTTAAAGTCGCACGAAGAGATTCAGACTGCCTTCTCTCTTGGGTCTGTCACCAAGGGCATTAATCAATTATTGAAAAACAATGCACCTGGGAGTTATACAATGCCAGCAGAAGCAGACTACAGAAAGATAAGGAGAATGCTCGCAAGGCTGCCGAGCATTGGCGCTGATGTATTAATCAGTAAGGACAAGCGGAAAACCAGAGTGAGCTCTAAGGTCAAAGATGTAGGCGCCCAGAATATCAAGGCCATGAGTATGAAGATAGATGATTGGATATCTCAGAATATAGATCCATCTGTGATTACTTTTAGACAGACGGGAACGGGCTTATTGTTGGACAAAAATTCTGAATTTGTAAGAGAGAGTTTGACCCAAGGTTTATTGATAGCTTTGGTGATAGTCAGTGTCTTGATGGGATTTCTATTTAGAAATTGGAAGATGTTGTTTTTAGCCTTAGTGCCTAATATAATACCTCTATTATTTGCGGCGGCACTGATTGGTTACACGGGGATTGCCTTAGAGGCTGGGGTGTCCATTGTCTTTGCCATTATATTTGGAATTGCGGTAGATGATACCATTCATTTTCTTAGTAAATATAAGTTGGCCAAAGACGAATATGGGGGAGATGTGGAGAAAGCAATGCTCGTGACTTTTAGAGAGTGCGGAAAGGCGATAATATTTACAACGATTATATTATTTTTCGGATTTTTAGTCCTACTCTTTTCTAATAATCAACCCTCCGTGGTAATCGGGATGTTGATTTCCGTTACGCTGTTGTCAGCCTTAATTGCGGATTTGACGATACTGCCAGTATTGATTAGAAAGTTAGGAGTATAGGAAGAAAGCTTATTATTGGCTTTTTTTTTAAAATCAATGACATGAGATTCAAAAGTATCATTAGAGTTATCGTCTTCTTTTTTCTTGCTAGCCCATTCATTTCTTATGCCCAACCAGCCGACCTAGGTAACTGGTTAATCTATATAGGCAGTAAGGACTTAGGCAACAAGTTTAATTTACATCATGAGGTTCAGTATAGGAATTATAACGCCATTGGAGACCTCGAGCAGCTATTGATAAGAGGTGGATTGGGCTACGATGTAGGAGACAGGTCCAATGCTTTAGTCGGATATGGATTTATACGAAGTGAGAATTATATCAATGATACTGACAAGGTGGTGGTCAATGAGCATAGGATCTTCCAGCAATTTATCACCAAGCAGAATGTAGGGAAGCTGGGTTTTCAGCACCGATATCGATTCGAACAGCGATTTGTAGAGGATAATTTCAGACTGCGATTCAGGTATTTTCTTGGGCTCACTATTCCGCTGGCTAGTTTCGAAGAGGGGAAGCGATCACTATATCTATCTGTCTATGATGAGGTGTTTTTGAATACGGTGGATAATGTATTCGATAGGAATAGATTATATGGCGGACTAGGTTATCGGCTGAGTCCTTCAGTGAGGATAGAAGCTGGCTATATGAATCAGTTTTTGAGTAGAGGCAATCGCGATCAGGTGAATATTATTGTATTTGGAAATTTCTAGAGAAGGTGGGTTGGGAGTGCCATGCCATTTATTAGCTGCAATTACTTGATTAGTAATTATCATGTCTTTCCCAATAATTCTGGTCTTCTACTTCTTCCAGTAATTGCAAGTAATTATTATATCTAAGCTCACTTATTTCGCCATTTTCTATTTCTGATTTGACCTGGCATTTGGGTTCATTTCTGTGGGTGCAATCTTGGAATTTGCAGTGAGGGGAGACCCGAAAAAACTCTTTGAAGTTATGAGCCACATCTTGGACTTCCATGTGATTAAAACTAAGCGTCTTTATCCCTGGCGAGTCTATAATCTTGGTATCATCTCCTATATCAAACATCTCTGCAAAAGTGGTGGTGTGCTGTCCTTTACCAGTATAATTAGAAATGTCCTTGGTCTTAATATCCAGCGAAGGATGTAATTCATTAAGTAGAGAAGATTTACCTACACCTGATTGTCCACTGAATAAAGTTGTCTTCCCTTTTATAGCTTCACTGATACGTTTAATGCCTTTCTTTTCTAGCGCTGAAGTGATGTAGCAATGATACCCTATCTTTTCATAGATATCTTTTAAGTACTGATAGACTTCTAGATCATCATCGGTGTATAGGTCTCCTTTGTTGAAGACGAGATGGACAGGTATATTATAAGGTTCGGTCATTAATAAAAATCGATCTATAAACCCTTGCTTGAGTTTTGGTTGACGTATGGTAACAACAAGGAGCGCCTGATCTATGTTTGCCGCAATAATATGTAGGAAATGTTTTTTCCTAGGGGATTGTCTGATGACATAGTTTTTGCGATCTACAATTTCTTTTATGACGCCTCTTGTGGAGTCTGTATCCCCTCCTTTCTCTATCTCCAACATCACTCGGTCACCTACGGCTACAGGGTTAGTGACCTTCTTTCCGTCCAATCTAAATTTGCCTATCATTCTACAAGAAATCATTTCCCCTGTAGCCAATTTGACATCGTACCAGCTACCAGTAGACCGAATGATGAGTCCTTCTATCATACAATAGATTTTGTGTTTGCTGTATGCACAGCGATAGACAAATCAGTAATCATATTCGGGTCTTTCTCCAGGATATTACCTATGACGATGATGTCAGCGCCTGCCTCAGCGGCGATGGCCGCCTTCTCAGGCGTTCGTATACCACCACCCACAATCAAAGGCACAGAAGTCGATTGTCTTACGGCAGTTATGGTACTGGCGGCGACGGCATTTTTGGCCCCAGATCCTGCTTCAAGATAAATGAGCTGCATGCCTAAGTATTGTCCAGCCAGCGCCGTAGCGACAGTGATATCTGGTTTTTCTGCAGGAATAGGCGTTGTGTTAGATATATAAGCGACGGTGCTTTCCTTGCCACCATCTATAAGTAGATAAGCGGTAGGAATAACTTCCAAATTACTCTTCCTTAGGAATGGGACACTTTCCACATGCTTACCTATTAGTAGCTCAGGATTTCTGCCAGATATCAACGACAGATAGAGTAACCCGTCAGCCTTATTATTAAGTTGCTGGACGCTACCAGGAAATATTAATGTCGGTATATCACTAATCTCTTTCAGTGTCGTGAGCGCCGCATCCATATCTTCGTGATTTGCTGTGCTCCCCCCTACAAAAAAGTAGTCGACGCCAACATCTTCGCTCAGCCTCACAAGTTGAATGATATCTTGAGTATTAGAGGATTCTGGATCTATGAGGACGGCAATCTGCTTCTTGTCCTGTCTTCTTCTACTTTGAATTTTTATAAGTAACTCTCCAGTCATATCCTTTTATCTCTCTTGTAAAACTAAGAAATGTAATCCCACCTTCAATTTTTATGTTTAGATATAACACTTTTCACCCTTGAATAATCTTCTTCGTTTTCAATGGTTTGCCATAACCCCGCTTTTATGCTTTCTGTTGTTGGCTCCACCCAGATCGCCATATCCTTTCCTAGCTGCTCTGGCAATCCGCCCACAGCTGTTATGACCATTACCATCTTAGCTGAGATGCCTAGTGTTAATATTCCTGATTGTGAAGCCTCAGTGTAGGGCAGGACTAAAATCTCATGGGTGGACAGTAATTCTTTTATCTCCTCCTTACTCAGATACTTATTTATAATATTAAGCTTTGGGTGCTTAGGGATATTCATGCCTAGCTCTCCTGCAATAGTAAGTTGTGTTATAGGTAAATCTTCTATTGCCTCTATAAGCAGATTGAGTCCTTTGTAAGTCCGTCCCCGGCCTAAGAATAAAAGATTTGGTTTTGGATTATAGGGAAGGGAATTGATGATGCCAGCATCTATAATTGGATGAGGGATAACTGTGTAATTTTTTATAGAGCCGATGGCTTTGGTTGCTTGATCTTTGACGGCCTTGGATAGAAAGATGACTCGGGTGGCAGCAGAAATAGCTTTTCTCTGAAGGGATTCTATGAGCTTGGAAGATTCACCTTTATGTGTATAGAAATCATGGACAACCAGAGAATTACTGATGCCATTATTATAGGCCCAATTTATAAATAGGTTATTCCAAGGATGAAAAGCTGGAATAAGTAGTTCTATAGGCTTATCGTTCTTTAGCTTGTCCATGAGAGCGCTGACCTTTTTGGGGAAGCTAACACTTTCGATTGCCATGCTCCACTTAGTTTTTGGGGTCTCTATTGCATAACTTTTGTACTCAGAGAACCGATTCTCATTCTCCTTACAGCAAATAATAAAGGGGTCCATATGCTGGAGCCCCTTTAGTATTGTTTCTGTATATTCTAGACAACCGAATTGACTAAGATAGACAACAACCAACTGGTTGTTTTTGTCTAGCACATACTCGGTTGACGTCATGCCCTTTATTGACCTCTTTTTTCTCTATCTCGGTCTATCATAGTATCTATCTGGAATACCTTTAGATTTTTAGCTATGATTGTTCTATCAGGATTCATGATATATATTTCGGGTGTAATGTCCACATAATACTTTGCATAGATAGACCGATTAGTAGCATCCCATACACAGGTAAAAGGCATATTGGTCTTCTTGATATAGTTAGCCAGTTCATTAGGATCTTCCAAATTTGAATCCAAGGCTATAGCAAAGACATCTGCATATTCTTTTCCACCCTCATTGTACCACTTCACGAGCTTTGGTGTTTGTTCTTGGCAGTGCTCACAACTTGGTGCGAACATATAGACGATAAGATAGTCTTTCTTAGAGTCCATCAGACTATGCGTCTTACCAGATAAATCTTTGGCTATAACATTTGGGCCTTTATCTCCCATAAGACTGTTAGCCATTTCTCCCGCACGTTGCTGTAGACTGTTGACGACAAGGGGGTCTTCCCAGAAGGCTCTTTCCTTAGTAAAGTACCTTTGTAGCATCCTCACATGTACAAATTCAGGATCCATCAGCGTGGTCTTTGTCGGCTCATACGTTCTTACCACCCAGTTGGCGATAAACTTATAATACTCAGGATACATGAGCAGCTGATCTACTAATCTATGAGCACTTGCAAAAATAGAATCTTGATTTTGAGGCGTGAGTACTTCAAAATATCTTTTAAGCTTATTGTTGATTACAGGCGTACGGAGTAATCGTCTGTCACTCCAGTCCACATCATTCCAGAAATCTTGTCTGTATTGAAAGACTTGTTGGCTTTCAGGTAAATCATCTCTGAGTACTGGTTCCTGACCTGCTTGTTTGAAATTAGTAAGTAACGTCTTAGGATACTTGGCATAAATTTCATCCAAATGTTTCAGACGAGCATCTGTAAGCGATTTTTGTTCCGCTTTCAATCTCGTGAATTCAGGGGTGCCAGGTCCTGCCGCTTTCATGCCATTACTCAGTTCGGCAAACTTTGGCTGGTTAGCTTTTTCGTATCTAAGGTTAGTAAAGAAAGCTTCATTTTCATCACTCCCTTTGACCACCATATCTCCATCTGGATTAGCAAGATTTGTCTCCAGCACAAATTCCTGATCTTCTCCGAGTATAATCTGAAGATATCGCTCTTCAGCTATTTTTACATAATAGAGTCCTTGAGGGTAGGTCGTCTGGCCAGCATGACAGCTTTTGCAGCTAAAATTGATGTTGCCATTGGCATCTATCTGCGCCTCATCTGCTTTATAGTTTTGCTCTGCATAGAATCCTATCAGGTCAGATGGACCAGGTGTTGCCCCTTTGACCTTGACAGTGAAGTTGGCTTTACCTTTACCATATACAGGTACTTCTGAAGCTTTAATCGCTTCAGGAGAAGCAAAGCCTTCTACATTCTGATAAGTCTTAGTAGGTTTCTTAGTATCTGCTGCAGCACTTGTTTTTCCTGCTGGTGTGGCAGGACTCTGAGAAGCTGAATCTCCGCCACATCCATATAAGAGGATAATCAGCGAAAGGGTTATAAGTCTCATAATCACTTGTGTTAATTTTTTTCGAAGTATAAAGTTACAAATGTTTTCAACGCAGGTCTAGGGCATTGAATCACTATTGTCTGCTTTTTTGCTTATCTCTGTCTATAATGGTATCAATTTGAAAGACCTTCAAGTTCTTTCCTATTATTTTCCGTTCAGGATTCAGAATATATATTTCAGGCGTTAGGTCTACATAATACTTCCCATATATAGAAATGTTGGATTCGTCCCATACACAGGTAAACGGCATATTTGTCTTTTTGATGTAATTGGCCAATTCGTTAGGATCATCCAGATTGGACTCTATCGCAATGGCATATACATCTGCATATGCCTTGCCACCTGCATTATACCAGTTGACAAGTTTAGGTGTCTGCTCCTGACAATGCTCACAACTTGGTGAGAACATGTATATAACGATATAATCTTGTTTGGAGTCCAGTAATCGGTGGGTCTTTCCCTCCAAATCCTTGGATATGACATCAGGGCCTGGGTCACCAATGAAGCTTTTGGACATTTCATTGGCTCTCTTCTGGAATCCATCTACTACAAGTGGATTTTCCCAGAAGGCGCGATCTCTAGTAAAATACCGTTGCATCATATTTACAAAGACATATTCAGGATCCATGATGGATGTCTTTGTCGGTTCATATTTTTTTACCACCCAGTTTACGATGTATTTATAATATTCAGGATGCATGAGAAGCTGGTCTGACAGTCTGTGAGCACTGGCAAATATAGAATCATGATTCTGAGGCGTTAATTGCTCAAAGTACTTTGCAAGTTTATTTTTAATGACCGGTGTTCTAATTAATCGCCGATCACTCCAATCGACATCTTCCCAAAATTCCTGCCTGTAGTAATAGATTTTTTCTTGGTCGTCCAGAATATCCTCTCTTAAGATGGGATCCTGTCCTGCCTTCTTAAAGGAAGTCAATAACGTATTAGGATACTTGGTATATATTTCATCCAGATGTATCAGTCTGGCATCTACAAGTTTTTTTTGTTCTGCTTTCAGCCGATCATATTCTGGGCTGTTGGGCTCTGCGGCTTTCATTGATTCACCTATTTCAGCAAATTTTGGTTGATTGGCTTTTTCGTATTTGAGGTTTGTAAAAAAAGCTTCATTCTCATCACTTCCTTTAATGACCATGTTGCCATCAGGATTATCTATTGTGGTCTCTAATACAAACTCCTGATCCTCACCTAAGATCACTTGAAGATATTTTTCATTTGCTATTTGTACATAGTATAGACCTTGTGGGTAGGTCGTCTGTCCTTCTTTACAACTTCCACAGGTATAAGTTATATTTCCATTGGCATCAATCTGGGTTTCGTCAACTCTTAGATTCTGGTCTGCGTAGAAGCCTATTAGACTTGAAGGACCGGGTACAGCACCTTTCACTTTAATTGTAAAATTGGCTTTTCCTTTACCATACACCGGCAACTCTGATTCCTTGATCGCTTCAGGTGATGCAAAGCCTTCTACTTTTTTTATTGTTTTTGTCTCTTGTTGTGGAAGATCAGAAGAAGGTGACTTTGGTGGTATTGGATGATTGTCTCCTTTACAACTATACAATACAATAACCAATGATAGGATTAAAAGTCTCATTTCTATTTATTGAAGTTCATCTATTATAACAACGTTTCAGGTCAGCTATTTGGCTTGCAAATGATTTCAAATAACTCATCTGCAATTTTTTCAGAATTAAATAAGGATACGGCTCTCTTTCTGCCCGCTTCTCCCATATCATGAACTTGCTCATCATTCAAGGCCATAAATCGGAACATCTTATCACTAAGGTCTTGGCTATTACCTACCTCTACCAAGTAGCCTGATACACCAGAATCTACAGTCTGACGACACCCAGGCGTATCTGTTGCTATAATAGGTTTTGCCATAGACATCCCTTCCAGTACAGTTCTCGGCATGCCTTCTCTATAGGATGGTAAAACGATACAATCTGATTTGGCAATGATAGGTCGTATATCCTTTACAAATCCATGATATATAACGACCTCAGAATTCACCCAATGTAGTAACTCATCCTTTTTTATCATAGAAGGATTAGAGCTATCTAATTCACCAACAATCCAAAACTCTGCGTCCTTGTTTCGCTCTCTTACATGACGAGCAGCTTGCACAAACTCTTCTATGCCTTTATCATATAATAATCTTCCTATAAAAGTGAATACGGTCTTTGTCTTGTATACGCCATTAGAATGAGGAGCAAATTTTTGTATGTCGACGCCACAACCATTGACACTGAATCCTTGCTTAGCTTGAATTATTTTCTCATCTATAAAAAATGCCAAGTCGTCACTATTCTCAAAAATAAAAGCAGCATGCCATCTGGCTGTCAGTTTGTATAGAAAGCTTGTGATGGCCTGTGAAAATCCGCCATTAATAAATGGGTAGCCTAGACCGGTTATAACTGCAATTGACTTTGTGTTTTTACTACCCCATAATTTTGAAGCAAAGGCGCCGAAGATATTGGGCTTATGGGTATAGTGTAGAATTACATCTGGTTGTAATTTTTTGTAAATGGCCTTTAATTCCAAAATCAGCTTGAAATCTTTTAAGGGATTACTCCCATCTCTTACAAGTTGTTTGAGGGCGATATGCTTGACGGAAGGGTATAGTTCTTTGTAAGCAATATATTCATCCAGAGGAGCTATAACCGTTACAGTCCAACTTTCAGAAAGCAATTTTTCTATTAAGTTGAGTCTAAAGTTATAGATGTTCCAAGTGGTGTTGGCAACTATGGCTATCCGTTTACTCACTAAAATCTAAACTAGGTTTCTTTATTTTAATCTGTTTTCACAGAAAAGTATCATTGCTTATAGATTTTCTGAGGGCTTTTATTTCTTGCTCTTTGTCTTTAGGATAGATAAGTAAAACGTCTTCTTCGTCTATGACTATATATTGCTCCAGGTCTTTAATGACCACTAGTTTTTTTGCATCAGATCTCACCATGCAATTTTTAGAATTAATCATCAGGGTATTATCACCTACGACGACAGATTCATTTTGGTCTTTATCCATGTAAGCATGTAAGGCATTCCAGGTGCCTAAGTCACTCCACCCTATATCTACGGGTAGCGTATATACGTTTTCGGCTTTTTCTAATATGGCATAGTCTACTGATATACTAGGTGTTTGCGGATATACCTCGTCTATATAGGCTTGCTCCTCATTAGTGCCATATTTGGACATGTCTTTAGTGAGGATTTGGTGTATTTCAGCTGCATTGGCTTTGAATGAAGCTAGAATTGTCTTGCATGACCAAACGAAAATGCCTGCATTCCAGTAGTAATTTCCGTCTTCTACATACTTCTGTGCGGTTGTTACATCAGGCTTCTCCTTGAAGTTGAGCACCTTTATCATGCCATCTATGACCTGTTCTTTGTTAGATTCTATATATCCATAGCCCGTATCAGGTCTAGTGGGTTTAATGCCTAGCGTCACGATGGCTTCTTCCTTAGACGCATATTCGAGCGCCTTCTCTATATTTTGTATAAAGGCCTCTTCCTTTAAGATAACATGATCTGATGGTGCCACGACGAAAGTGGCGTTGGGATTATCAGCATATAATCTCAGTGCAGTATAAGCCACGCAGGGACCAGTATTGTTTCTCGAAGGTTCTGCTAATATATTTCTGGCTGGTAGTTCAGGAAGGTGCTCTGACACCAGGTCCACATATTGTTTATTTGTAACTACTAGTATTCTTTCTGCAGGGATTATCTTGGCGAATCGCTCATAGGTTATTCTAATTAATGACTTCCCTATGCCCAAAATATCTAAAAACTGCTTCGGGAGTGATTCTCTGCTCGCGGGCCAAAATCTGGAGCCAACACCGCCAGCCATAATAGTAACATAGTAATTTTTATGTGTATCCGACATGTCTAAATCTCAGGTTAAAGAGGCAAAGGTACTGACAATTTAATCTATTGCCATTTGGGAGCTGCTTTTGTCTATGCTTGTTAAAACTTCACCTTGCTTGATTAGAGTTTCTATTTTTACACTCATATTTACAATTATACTTCTATCTACCATGAGCAAACGTACTATAAGATCAGGTGTCTATTCATTATTTAGTTTCTTCGTAATCCTTGGAATCGCGGCTTGCGGCTCTGATTTTTTAATAGATCCGGCAGGAGAATGCGTAAGCTGTCTGACAAGTGCGACGGGCGCTTCGCCCCAAGTATCTATAGAAGCCTGCGCAGATGGCGATGGCAATATAACGGTTACGACTGATGGAAATGCAGCCACAGCCGTTACAAGTGAATTGTCACTGTCTGACTTCAGAATATCTCAAGAAGGGACAGGTTCTACTTGTAACTAGACTTACTTTCTAGGAATCCTTATTGTGTATTTGTTTTTAATCACAGTGAGGTCAGTATCCCTTAGCCAAGGGTTGTAGATCTTCAGCATTCTGTAAGTAGTTCCGTGCTGCTTAGCGAATTCACTCCAACTATCTACAGATTCTTCCACCGCTACATTATAGTAGTTTTCTATAGGTGGATATTTCTCAGATGGTTCTATGTAAAAACCAAAGGTTTCTGGCTGACCCAATATTTCTTTGATAGCGATTAATCTGAACATATATCGCCCTGTCTCTTCTCCCAAGTTCAGGTTATAGTAGTTATCCTCTCCCTGCTTTTTCAATGTCCTTGATAAATTTGTAGGTCCCATGTTATAAGCCGCAACGGCATTGGTCCAGGTGCCAAATCGTCTTTGTAGTTGCTTTAGATATCTAGCGGCCGCTTTTGTAGATTTTTCCAGATGGTATCTTTCGTCCACTTGGTCATTGACCTCTAGTCCCATTTCTTTAGCAGCCAGCTTTCTTATCTGCCAGAAGCCTTTTGCATTAGCAGAAGAGACCACATTTCTGAGGTTGCTTTCTGCTACAGCGAGATATTTGAAGTCATCAGGGACACCTTCTTCCGCAAGAATTCTTTCTATCACAGGAAAGTACCGATTAGCTGCTTTGATATTGAGTAACGTAGAAGACTGCCAGTATGCATTAACCAGAAGTTCTCTATCCAATCGTTGTCTAGTGTCGATATTTTCCGGCATAATCTCTCCAGCAAATTGAAAAGTCTTATCCAGAACTACGGGCTCTATTATCTGAGGAAGAGAGCTCAAATCAGCTTTTGATCCATGATCTTCAGCATTAATTTTTATAGAGGTAATCAATACCCCGAATGCCAAACCGATGGAAAAGCCAATCATTAATTTTCTGTTCATACTTTGGATTATAACAGTCGTCTGATAAATGAAAGTGCAAAGATCAGGTATTTTATTAGTTACAGCAAACGATTAAGGATGCTTTAACGCCTCTTGTAGCCAAAGTCGCTTGTATTCTAGTGAGAAGAAGGATTCAAAGTCTCTAAATTCGCAGTATGAAAAGAGTTCTTGTTGCGAATTATGTGCATCCTTCTTTAGTCTCTGGGCTAAAAAGCCTTGGCTATGAGGTATTATATGAACCAGATTTTAAGCCCTCAAGCCTTGAGATGGTATTGCCCTCTTTGCATGGGATTGTCATCAATACTAAAATACGCATGACAGCAGACCGCATAAGCTTGGCGAAGAATCTCAAGTTTATTGCAAGATTAGGATCTGGGTTAGACATAATAGATTTACCCACAGCCCGTAAGCAAGGTGTCGCCGTCTTCAGTGCACCAGAAGGCAATAGAAATGCAGTGGCAGAACATGCCTTGGGGATGCTTCTTAGTCTCGCAAATAAATTGCGTGAAGCAGACCAATGTGTACGTGATAAGCAATGGGATAGGGAGTCCTGCAGAGGGTTTGAGCTAGAGGGAAAGACGATTGGTTTAATAGGTTTCGGCAATACTGGGCAAGCTTTCGCATCAAAATTGTCATCATGGACACTTGACCTTATATATAATGACCCCTATGTATTGAATGTTCCGAAAGGTCTTCGCACCTTTAAGTCAGTTACCATCGATCAAATTAAGGAAAGCGCAGATATTATCAGCTTGCATGTCCAACTTACAGAAGAGACTAAGCAGATGATTGATGCAAAATTCCTGGCAGAGTGTAAAAAAGGTGTCATTTTAATAAATACCTCTAGAGGTGCTGTATTAGACACTGAAGCACTCATATTGGCGATGGAATCCAAACACGTTTCCGGCGCTTGCCTGGATGTCTTTCAAAACGAAAAACCACATTCTTTTACTGAAAGCCAACATCAGTTATTTGATAGGTTATTGTCTATGGAGAATGTAGTATTGAGTCCGCATGTAGCAGGGTGGACACATGAATCGTTATATAAGATTGCTAAAGTCTTGCTGAAGAAGATAGAGGATCTTGAATTGACACCTAGTGTCTAAGCTAAGACTTCGAATATATTTAATTATGCAAGTTTTTAAAATATCATTAACATTGTGGGCTAGGCGAAGCTTTAGCCTAATTAATTGAGAATCAAAAGTTAAGGAATGAAAAAACATATTACTCTTTCCATTTTGTGTATTTTCTTGTCTACCATAGTCTTAGGACAGACACAGTTGCAAGGAAAGGTCACTGATTCCACATCAGGAGAGCCTGTACTTTTTGGTACCGTTGCGCTTTATAAAGGTGGTGTTTTATTAAGTGGAACAGAAACAGATTTGGACGGAAACTACTTTTTTTCCGACTTAGATCCAGGTACCTATGACGTAGAAGTCACTTATGTAGGTCTTCAAAGCCAGAGAATAACTGGTGTGATAGTCAAAGAAGGGAAGGTAACACCCCTTAATTTTATCATGAGTGAAGAGAGCCAGCTCTTAGATGCCGTGGAGATTGTAGGGTACAAAGTCCCACTGATAGAAATAGATAATACGACCTCCGGTAGTACACTCACCGCAGAAAATATACAAGCACTCCCTACTAAGGCGATTAGCGCCATTGCTGCAACCACAGCAGGAGTATCTGTAGACCAAGGTGGCGGTATCTCCATCAGAGGATCCAGAAATGATGCAACCTTCTACTATATAGATGGTATTAGAGTCAACGCTACCAATGCGGCAAATCTTCTGCCACAAGCAGAGATAGAACAGCTACAGGTAATTACTGGAGGTATAGAAGCAAGATATGGAGATGTAATCGGAGGTGTTATTTCATTAACGACCAAAGGACCTTCTGCTAAATACAGTGGCGGTATAGAAGCTGAGACAAGTGAGTTTTTAGATGCTTTCGGATATAACTTAATCAATGCGAATTTTAGTGGACCAATCATTAAAAGAACATTGGATGATGGTTCAGAGCAGTCTGTATTAGGATTCAGATTATTTGGACAATTCAGAAGTATACAAGAAGATAACCCATCTGCAGTCGGTGTTTTCAGAGCACCAGAAGAAGTAATCCGTAGATTAGAAGCGGAACCAATTTCTTATATAGATGGCACACCATTCCCTTCAGCGCAGTTCCTTACTTCAGAGGACATCGGAGACCCAATTGCTGCAAGACCGAACCAAGCAGACAGAGATTATAACTTGAATGCAAAATTTGATGCACGGATTTCTGACAATATAGATTTAACTATTTCAGGTACTTATTTCGATTCTCAAAACAGATTTGACTCTGGAGGTAGAGCAGTAGCTTTCCTTAATTGGGTCAATAATCCATTTGCACTAAGAGATGGATACAGAGGTAATGTAAGATTCAGACATAAATTAGGTAGGCAAGGTGCCAACAGTGATGATGAAGCCATATCATTAATTAGAAACGCATCTTATTCTATCCAGTTTGGATACGAAAGAGGAAGAACGTCTCAAGAAGATTTCCAGCATGGGCAGAACCTATTTAACTACGGTTACTATGGTGTTCAGGAAAGAGACTTTGTAGCTTCTACCAGTTTGCTTACTGATCCTGATTTTGGAGGACAGACTGTTAATGTTGGACCTGCATTATTTGCATTCCAAGGATTGGCGGAAGTAGAAGGAGAATTTATTAGAGATCCATCAATCAATACAACCTTATCAGCGCCAGATTTTAATGACAGAAATGGATTCAGAGAGCAAGTACAAAGTAACGTCTTCAACTTATTTACAAATGTTGGAAATGTGCACAATGTTATAAACAAAACTGAAGAGGATAGATATACCTTAAATGTAAACAGTGGATTTGATTTATTCCCAGGAGGAACATCTGCTTCTAAGCACAGCATTCAGTTTGGGTTTACCTACGAGCAGAGAGTGCTCAGAAACTGGTCCATAAACCCACTATCTATTTGGGAGCTTATGAGGTCTACTGCGAATAGACACCTTCAGAATGGTGTCAATACAGATGTGGTCATAGGCGAATTCGTAGATCCTATTTCTGGACAGACTCTTGATTTATATGCGCCTAATAATCAAGCTGACGAGTTTCCTGATAGCAAGTTTTTTAGAGCAGTGAGAGAGCTAGAAAGTGTAAATGCATCCATAATTGATTTTATCAATGTAGATGCGATTCATCCAAGTGAATTAGATTTATCATTATTCTCACCACTTGAGCTAATCCAGGAAAATAACTTGGGATTATCTTATACAGGTTATGACTTTCTAGGAAGAACAAAAGTGCCTACAAGTACAACCTTCGATGACTTTTTTGGAGCAGTAGATGCCGATGGAAGAAGAACTTTTAATGTAGCGCCTTTTAATCCAAACTATATAGCAGGATTCATTCAAGATAAATTCACCTTCAAGGATATCATCTTTAGATTGGGAGTCAGATTAGACTACTATGATGCAAATACGCAAGTACTAAGAGATCCATTCTCATTTGCTGAGATAGAATCTGCAGAACAGTTCTTTGCAAGGAATGGAGATCTAGATAGACCAGCTTCTATCCAAGACGACTATAAAGTATATGTCTCAGAAGATGGTGGACAGAATATTGTCGGATACAGACAAGGAGAACAGTGGTTTACGCCTAGTGGTACAGCGACGGAAGGTAATTTACTCTTCGGAGGGGGACTTGTATTCCCATCTTTTGTAGAGAGAGAGGAGTTGAGAAGGGATCCACAATTTTTTGATAGAACTGTTGACAGTGATGGTAATGTAACTATTGATAGGTTTGACCCTAATGTTGCATTCCAAGATTATGATCCGCAGCTGAATATTATGCCTAGATTGGCTTTCAGTTTCCCGATTAATGATGATGCTGGTTTCTTTGCCCACTATGATATTTTGGTTCAGAGACCTAGCTCAGGCACCTCTTCAGCGACACCGCTTGATTATTTTTTCTTCCAAAATGTTGGAAGATTTAGCCCAGCACAGAATCCTGATTTGAGACCTGAGAGAACCATAGATTATGAGGTTGGATTCCAACAGAAAATATCTTCTTCTTCAGCGATTAAGATTTCAGCTTACTACAAAGAGCTTAGAGATTTAATCCAAAGAAGAACATTCACCTTCGTTCCTACGATATCTGCTTATGAGACCTTCTCTAATATCGATTTTGGAACCATAAGAGGATTGGCGTTTAACTATGATTTACGTAGAACTAAAAATTTCCAACTTAATGTAACCTATGCACTTCAGTTTGCTAATGGTACAGGATCAGGCGCTAACTCAGCGGCTGGAATCAATCGTAACAGAAATATTAGATCATTGCTGCCATTAAGTAATGATGAAAGACATAGTTTGACGATAATAGGGGATTACAGATTCGGATCAGGCCAAGGTCCTTCTCTAGGAGGCATTAACTTCTTGGAGAACTTTGGAGCCAACCTACTTATCAATGCTATATCAGGTAGACCATACACGACATTCAATACAGTAAATACTCCTACTGGAGCTGCGATTATCGAAGCAATTAACGAAACAAGATTGCCTTGGGTATTTAGAGCAGATTTACAATTGGATAAAACATTCAATTTCTCTTTGTCTGAAGAGTCTAAGAGAAAGTTGTTTGTAAATGTCTACTTGAGAGTACAGAATTTATTCGATCTTGATAATATAGTCAATGTATATCCATTCACGCAGTCTGCAGATGATTCTGGTTGGTTAAGCACAGGACTAGGAGAAGCAGCATTAAATTCTGCAGTCGCTAATGGATTTACAGAAGAAAATTATCTATCCTCATTTGCATGGAGAATATTAGCTCCAGACAATTATGCACCGCCACGTCAGATTTTCTTAGGAGCAATTGTCAATTTCTAAAATTGACGATTGGATAACTATTCTAA
>CAZIMH010000028.1:0-17824 GCA_964540155.1 uncultured Saprospiraceae bacterium | reverse complement strand
CCTTAGATATGTCCATCGCATATGGTGGGATAGGTATCTATGCTCGGCGTAAAAACACTTATGATGAGTACAAATTCGATAGACCTCCTATCGAGAAATTCGATGGGCTCGGAGATGTAATACAAGCCAAGGATGCTTTTGAAAAAGGAGACGACTACTGGGAGACTAATAGAATATCTGAGCTCACCGAGAAGGAAGCTGGTATCTACAAGATGATAGATACCCTTGTCACTGTCCCTACTTATAAGCGATTCATATTAGCTACCAAGATAATAGCAACGGGTTATATTCCTGCAGGCCATGTGGACATAGGTGACCTTGGTGCTTTTGTCAGTAATAATGATGTAGAGGGATGGAGATTTCGATTTGGAGGAGAGACTTCTCATAGTCATTCTTCCAAGTACCAACTAGAAGGTTATGCTGCCTATGGCCTAAGAGACAAACAATTCAAGTATCAAGGGGCATTCACTTACTCATTGACGCCTGACTGGCGAAAAAATCCTAAAAACCTCATAACAGCTTCTTATACCCATGATGTGATTTTTCCAGGGTTACAACTAGAGTTCCTTGAGGCTGACAACTTTTTGACTTCAATAAGAAGAGGGGAAGCCAATCAGATATTATTTATGGACAAGTACACGGTAGAGTACTTTAATGATACAGACTTTGGGTTCTACAAAATTGGTCTCGATAATATCAGACGTCAGGCTTACAAATTTGGCACGCTTAGATTTGAAGCTATTAGAGATGGCGAGTTAGCAACTATACCAGATATACATACTTCAGAAATCAGTTTTTCTGCAGAATATTCTCCTAATGCCACCTTTCTTCAGGGTCGTAAAAAAAGACTCCCTGTCATAGATAATGTCCCAAGATTTCAGTTCAGTTATAGAGGCGCTTTCAAAGGTGTTCTTGGTGGAGACTTTTCTTATCACAAGTTGGCGGTAATACTGAAGAAGAGAATTCCATTATCCATCGTTGGCCGATCACTTACCGAGCTGGAAGTGGGTGCCGTCTTCGCTGAAGACAATCTGCCATTTATACTTTTATATATCCCAAGGGCCAATCAGTCGTTCTCTTTCCAACCGAATTCTTTTAACACAATGAACTTTTTGGAATTTACGACAGATAGATATGTACGTTTTTCTTGGCAGCACTTCTTTGATGGCTATCTAATAAACAGATTACCGCTTATCAGAAAATTGAACCTGAAAGAAATCTTACATGCTAAAATTGTATGGGGTGGATTATCAGATAAGTACAATCCGAATCTTAATCCAGAACTCATCCAGTATAATAACAATGCTGATGGACAGTCATATACTTACCCTCTTTTAGGAGATACACCGTATATAGAATATGGTTTTGGTATCTATAATATATTCCGTTTTCTGAGATTTGACTTAGTCAAAAGAGCAACCTACTTAGATCATCCCAATGTGGAAAATCTATTCAATGTGGAAGGGCTTGGATTTAGAATAAGATTGAAAGTTGAGTTCTAATTAAGATACAGGTGTCAAGCCAAGTTGCTTTCCCTGTGATATCATGAAGGCATAGGCGGCCTCATAGTCATTAGATATAATACCATCTAATATTGCTTCTCTAATGTTATCTTTTATAGTGCCTACTTCGCGACTAGGCTTGATACCAAAAGTATCCATGATAATCTCTCCTGTTATAGGTGGTTGCCAGTTTCTAATTTTATCCTTCTCCTCTACCTCTTTGAGCTTTTGGCTTACAATCTCATAGTTCTTTTTGATTCGTTTGACCTTCGCTTCATTCTTAGATGTAATATCTGCTTTACAGAGAAGCATTAGGTCATCTATGTCATCTCCTGCATCAAATAGAATTCTGCGCATAGCCGAATCCGTAATATCCTCCTTGGTTAGGGAAATAGGTCTGAGATGAAGGCGTACTAACTTTTGTACATACTTCATTTTAGAATCAAGAGGGAGCTTTAAGCGCTTAAATATTCTAGGTACCCAGCGTGCACCAACCACCTCGTGACCATGAAAGGTCCAGCCTTGGCCTGGCATAAATCGTTTTGTTGGTGGCTTGGCAATATCATGAAGTATGGCGGACCATCTTAACCACAAATCCTCTGTGTTCATAGCTAAGTTATCAAGTACCTGTAAGGTATGATAGTAGTTGTCTTTATGAGCTAATCCATTCCGCACCTCTACCCCTCTCAACTGCTCCATCTCTGGAAGCACTTGGCTTAGCAGCTTAGCTTCTGACATTAAGTCTATGCCTTTGGAAGGAATAGGTGAGAGAATTATCTTATTGAGTTCTGTAATGATGCGCTCCATAGAGATAATCTCAAGACGCTGACTATATTCTTGAATCCCCTTAAAAGTGTGCTCATCAATATCGTAGTCCAGCTGAGAAGCGAATCTTATAGCACGCATCATCCGCAATGGATCATCAGAGAAAGTCTTGCCTGGTTCTAGTGGCGTTTTAATCAAGCGGCGTTTTATATCGCCGATTCCATCAAAGGGGTCTAATAATTCGCCAAAAGTTGCCTTACTAAGACTGACAGCCATTGCATTGATCGTAAAGTCTCTTCTATTCTGATCATCTTCCAAGGTACCAGGCTCGACCTCAGGCTTGCGAGAATCTGTCTGATATGATTCCTTCCTTGCACCAACGAATTCGATTTCCAAACCTTGGTACTTAATCATCGCGGTACCAAATCGCTTAAAGATGTGGACGCCAGTTTTTAAACCCAGCGCTTTAGCCACCTCACGGGCAAGTGTAGGTCCATCCCCTATACACACAACGTCTATATCCTTTGTTGGCCTATTAATTAATCTATCTCTGACAAATCCTCCTACCACATATGTGGGATAGCCTAGCTTATCGCCTACCTCCCCTATTAGTTGTACTATAGGTAGTTCATCCTCATAAAAGAAGAATTCCATTAATCTACTTCGATTAGTTCTGGTTGTGAATAATAATGTAGCAGTTCGTCCAGTATCTGGTGCAGGTTGTTAGGGTCATGTTCTGTGACAAGTTTAGCTCTGAATTGCTTGACTCCTCGTAGACCTCTGAAGTAATTGGTGTAATGTCTTCGCATCTCTAGTATACCTAATTTCTCTCCTTTCCAAGCGATTGATTTGTCGAGATGTTCTCTAGCTGCTGCCACTCTCTCTCCCAATGTAGGAGGCTCTATAATAGTGCCATTATCTAGAAAAGCTTTTATTTGTTTGAATATCCAAGGATTACCGATACTGGCACGACCGATCATAATCCCATCTACACCGTATCTATTCTTATATTCCAGCGCCTTCTGAGGACTATTTATATCGCCATTCCCGAAAATCGGAATATGAATACGCGGATTGTTCTTGATATTTCCTATGCAGGTCCAATCTGCTTCTCCCTTGTACATTTGTTTCCGCGTACGGCCATGTATAGAGAGCGCCTTAATGCCTACATCTTGTAATCGTTCTGCAACCTCCTCTATGTAGATGGTATTGTCATCCCAGCCTAACCTTGTTTTGACGGTGACTGGTAGGCTCGTACTATCCACAATTGCCTTGGTCAGCTTTATCATCCGGGGAATATCTTGTAATATCCCAGCGCCAGCCATTTTACAGACGACTTTTTTTACTGGGCATCCATAGTTAATATCTAGGACCTCAGGTTTGGCTTCTTCTACTATCTCAGCTGCCCGCTGCATGGATTCCAACTTAGCCCCAAAAATTTGGATGCCTACTGGTCTCTCCTCATCATAAATATCAAGCTTCTGTACACTTTTGTGTGCATCTCTGATGAGACCTTCTACTGAGATAAACTCAGTATACATCATATCACAACCTTGTTTCTTGCAGAGTGCTCTGAAAGGTGGATCACTGACATCCTCCATAGGGGCCAGTAAAAGCGGAAAATCTCCTAGCTCTAAATCACCAATTCGTACCATGTCACAAAGGTAAAGTGTATTTCACTTATCTGTCTAAGCATTTAAGCGATATTGCTTTGTTGCTTTTCTAGATAAGATACTGAACGCCTAAATATCCAACTATCCCAAGAACGATAGTGTATGGGAATGCCATTATTACCATACGCATATAGGATAGATTGATTAGTGGTGCAATCGCTGATGTCAGTAAAAATAGAAAAGCCGCTTGACCATTTGGTGTAGCCACACTTGGTAGATTAGTACCGGTATTGATAGCCACTGCGATTTTTTCATATTGTTCTCTAGTCAATGCTCCATCTGCAAAAGCAGCTGCGACTTCTCCCATGTACACTGTAGCTACAAAGACATTATCACTTATCATGGACAGCAAACCATTGGCTACATAAAACATGGACGGTTGCTGCGAAGGTTCTAGACTTAATGCCCAATCAATTATAGGAGAAAATAAGTGCTGGTCATGAATCATTGCTACGATTACAAAGAAGACAACAAGCAAAGAAGTAAATGGCAAGGCTTCCTCAAAGGCTTTACCTAAAGAGTGCTCGTCTGTTATCCCCATAAAAGCTGTCTGAATGATAATCAAGGCTAAGCCAATCAAGCCTACAGAAGCAATATGTGTTGCTAATGCTACAATCAATAAGATGCCAGAGACTGCTTGTATAATAAGATTCGTCTTTTGTCTTTGCGTTCTTTTCCGATCTTCTTCGTTTGTATAATTTTCTATGATTTTTCTTGCTACTTCTGGCAATTTGGCACCATATCCAAACCATCCTGTAATCTCTAAAACCACAGCAGTAATTAAACCACAAACCAATACAGGCATAGTCACTGGGGCCATCTTCTGAAAAAAGGTTATAAAATCCCAGCCCATAGTACTGGATATCAAAAGATTCTGAGGCTCTCCTACTTGCGTACATACTCCCCCTAAGGCTGTTCCTACTACGCCATGCATCACTAGAGATCTCATAAAGCTCCTAAATTGCTCCAATGTCTCTCCACTCAATTCTTTCCTATCCAACACACCACTTCCGTCATAATCTGCTGAGCTTGAATGAATCTTATGATATACACCATAGAAACCGACAGCCACACTAATGAGAACAGCCGTTACTGTTAAGGCATCAAGAAAGGCTGACAGGAATGCGCCTAAGAATACAAAAAGCAACGATAACACCGTCTTCGACTTAATCTTAGTAAAGACCTTACTAAAGATATACATCAAGAGCGGCTTCATAAAGTAGATGCCGGCTACCATAAATACAAGTAGAAGTATAACTTCAAGATTATGTTCTACTTCATGATAAGCGGCTTTTGCTGAGGTTAGCTTCAGAGCGATGGCTTGAATCGCCAGTAAACCTCCTGACTGTAGTGGATAGCATTTTAGCGCCATTGCCAGCGTGAAGATGAATTCCAATATCATCACCCAAGCTGTAACAACTGGACCTGCTGTGAATAGCAAGATGACATTAAGCACCAAAAAAGCGATGATTGTATACTTATACCAAACGGGACTCTGCCCTAAAAAAGACTTAAACATTGGATATCAATTGAGTTATAGCTCTTTAAGCTAGAATTATTAACGCCTAAAATTAGTTTTTTCAAGCTTCTTTGACGGTGTGGAGAAGCCATAAAATAGGAAAAGAACCAAGAACAACAAAAAAAGCAGATACTCTACGATGAGAGTACCTGCTTATATATTGAGTTGGAACTTCTATTTTACTAATCCACAAGCACCATTTTGTGAATAAACCGCTCCTTCTGGGTAGTTAGCTCAAAGTAGAAAACACCAGTGTTAAGCAAATCTTCTTTCATGACTGTTGTCTGGTTTTCTCCTACTTGCCCTACTCTCTGTTCCTGATAGACCAATTTACCATGCACATCATAGACACTTAACACAACTGGCTGCTCCTCTGGTAGATAATATTTTATTTGAGTGGACTCAGACCAAGGGTTAGGGATATTATGGTACAGATGAGCAGATTCCTTTCCAGAATTGAATCTAAGAGTTACTGGTAGCACACTATTATCTGTATAGGCTTCTGCACTTATTCTTGAATTATCCACATTAATCATAGAACTCAACCAACCTGACGCATTAGAAATTAGTTCAAGGGATAACACCATTCCTTCCACTTCGGTGGCCGCTGGCGTATGCCAACAATAGTTTAGCGTACCTGATTTACCATTAATATAAATCTGTCCATCAGAAAACTGGTTCTGCATCTGAGCACCTGATATGGATATATCTGAAATATCATATGCCAGTGAACCCTGAATTCCTTCAAGTGATGATGGCTGAGATAAGGATAAGTTAATCTTGTACGCTTCACCAGCATCTATCCACCTTTCATCTAATTCTAGTTTCATGGAATTAGACCTTTTACCTTCTAGTATTTTGTCAGATTTAAGAGAGACTGAATTATCTACATCTCCTACCTTAACGCCAACAAAATCAATCTGCATATTGTCCTTAAGGTCTCGAACAACATATGATGAATTAAAAGGCTGACTTAGTGGGTTGCTAAAATCATCAAATTCAAAATCAGCATCTACCATTCTCCACGATGTGTTCAGTGGAAAATCATCGTAAATACCTAGAATGAACTTTCTTAGCTCTATCAGGTCTCTACCGTCGATTCTACCTGACCTGTCTATATCGGCGGCTATATATTTATATGGTGAATCCAATTGGTCTATGCCGAGTATATGTCTTTGAACTTGAATTAAGTCTATTGTATTGACCCCATTGGCGAAGTCGATGTCCTTCATAGGAACTATGTTATAACTGCCACCAATAGTCATAGTCTCAAAGGCGTAGTGTCCATTCTCATCTGTGATAACCTCACTAATATCAGAAGTCTCCAAATTAACAGACACATCACTTACTCCTCTACCGTTAATTGTATTTACTTCTCCTAGAATAGTGGCATTCCTTCCTGCATCAGGACAGTTGACTATCAGATTTTTTTGACAAGTTGTAACATCTCCACACTCATTAGTAAAGCTCATCACGATAAGATGCTCACCATTTGGTGTGGGGAAATTATAATTATAACTATCGTCACCTACTACTTCATCACTTATATCCAAAAATCCGTCGGAATGAAAATCTACTACTGTAACTATTTCAGTAGATCGGCTGGAAGAACAGCTATTGTTTTGATAATTAAAATCAAGTTGTATTCTTTGTCCATTGTCATTACAATCTCTTTCTATTATCTGATCTTCACAACCGATAATGGTAGATAGTCCACCGCCAGTTGTCGTCACTGTAGACTGACACAGGTCATTATTATCTTGAATAACGACAGAACCTACACAAGAATTGACCTGACCATTAGCGGTGATAACAAACACTTCTAATGGCTGAACAGTATTGACAAAATCACAATCGAAGAATCGGGCATTGTCAGATAACGTTGTACTTGAGAAGGCTGGGGTGAGTGCACCTCCGCAGCCATTACTTGCAGACTCTACAAGCGCAGATGCCCAAACTCGAACCATATTCTCTAATGGCGTATTAGGATCATTATCTAAATCCATAGGCTGTATGTTCACAGATACAGAGGACTTACATAATAAGTTAGCTTGACTTACATCAGTGACTAGAATTCTTTTTGAACAAGAAACCATATTGCCACAGGGGTCAGAAAAATTGGCTATTGCAATATGTTGTCCTAGAGAGAGAACTTCATTTACTGTTATAGAATTTCTAGGACCTATCGTATTATCTATGGTACCATCAGCATCTATATCTATGGAAACTGTACCTATAGCTGCGTCTGCTGGCATACAATCGTCCAATGCAGAGATGGTAAATTCTACAGTAGCATTTGTGCAATTTGTTGTACCTACAGTAATATCATCACAACCACTAATTGTAGGTGCCACAACATTATTGACTGTAATTGATTGTTGGTGAATGACGGGATTTACTCCGAGTACTTGAGGTTCACAATTATTTAATACCTCCCAGGTTCTTAGCACTTTAGAACATGCATTTGACTGCGTGCCAGAGAATGAAAATACTTGATCATCAAAAGACATAGATACATTATCACAAACTCCCGTGGAGAATGTTGGGTAGGCATTAGCGGCAGGTAAATCCTCGGGTAATAACCCGACGGTACCACAACCACTATCCACTGTAAGATCATCTGGAAAATCTATAGAAGTAGGATCAAAGCCCGACAAAGAACTTACTGTAAATGTCTGAACACAACTATTAGAACCGCTATCATCTGAGGCAGTAAATGTTTTAGCTATTGTTCCTGTTCCACAAGTTGGATTCAAATTGGAAGATATCGTTGCTGTAATATTATCGGATACACACTGGTCAGAAGCTGTGGCCAAACCAAAAGCTGCAGAATCCATAGGATCAAAATTAGAACCACAGGCTACTGTCACATCTTGTGGACATATAATTTGTGGTGCGAATTTATCTTGCACTATAACATTAGATGTACACTCTGTGAATGTGCCTGATAAATCTATAGCACGTACCACTACAATTTGTGGATCCGACACATCTTCACAACAAAATGTAACGCTATCGCTAAAACCACAAGGTTCGTCTATTTCAAGAATAAATCTTCTTGGAACAGTTCCAGAATCAATATTCCATTCGCCATTCGCATCTATGATTACATTACTTCCAGAAGTATTTGGCATCCCATTCATATCTACTTGACCCGCTGCCCATCCGGCATATGTCACAGCTACCCCTTTAGGCCAGCTAAAAGTATTAGACGCATTATTTAAGGTTAATCCTATATAAACAGAATCAGAAATTGCAAGCGCGGCATTGGTTACCCATGCATCTTCTTCTTGGGTATTGATAGATAATAATTCTCCTCCGAGTCCACCAGCAATATTAGCAGCAACAGTAGCTGAATATCTAAACTGTGAGATATAATAATAATGGCCTTCATGTGCACCAAGTAATATCATATCTTCAAAGACAGGTGTATCACAACCACAGCTCGTATCCTCTCTTTTTATAACAGTTCTATAAAACTGGCAATCATCAAAACTTCCATTATCGAAGGTGGCCGTCTTGGCAACTGCAGTGCCATCAGATCTTAGTGAAACGACAGTATTCTGATCGCATAATGCTACAGGTGACGCATTGTCCTGTACTGTTACTGTCGTGGTACAAGTCGCTCTATTATCACAGCCATCATATACATTATAGGTAACTACAGAAGTCCCTGATAATTCTACAACAGGTGCTGAAGTTGCATTATTTGAAAAACCACCTTGGTATACAATATCTATTTCCACAACACTGGTACAATCATCTGAAGTAACAGGCAGAGGTAAGGTAACGAAACTACTGCATTGGCCTGTAGATGTAGATACACTTATCGGTTCAGGACAAGTAACTACTGGTGATTCCGTATCTCCTATCTCTATCACTTGAACAAAATTTGTAGAATTCAAAGCTCCACAAACCCACTCATATACTTGCCAAGTTCTGAATATCTTACGGCTACAGCCAAAATCAAATAGTGTACGATCTGTAAACTCTATTGTAATATTACATTCTGGTATATCATCAGATGGATACAAGGCATTACCATTTAAAGTAGGTACACCTGTAACACTCACATCAGGTGAACCTTGTGGATCTGTAATGTCAAGACAGGTTAAATTCGTACTATCTGCTAATAGCAAAGAATCTGGAAAAACAATCTGACTGAGATCTATCCGCGCTAAAGATATAGTCTGACTACAGGTCGATCTATTACCATAAGCATCTGTACCTGCATATGATTGAGTGATTGTTTGTACTATGTTCGGATCACAATTAATTATTTGTATGGATTCGCTTAACAAGCTTACTGAAGCTGCTCCTGAGCATGCGTCTACTGCAAAAGGCACGTTCATTGTCTGATCAGCACAACTTACAGTGACATCGCTACAGGTGATTTCAGGTCCTAATTTATCTTCTACTACAACATTGGCCCAGCAACTGTTATTTGCAGCATTGGTAACGCGGGCTGTCACTATTGTCCATAGATGTGCAGATGTAACTGTGTTTGCTAAAATGGGAGCACCTGTCTCAGAGGTCAAGACCAGTGTATAGCTTCCAGGTGGGTTATCCAAAGTCAAAACATCACTGGCCACCATAGTCGCCATACAATCATCTCCAAGAGAGAGATTAACCGATTGGTTACAGCTTATAGTCTGAGATAATAATTTGAAATTAACAAGCAAGAAAGCTAACAATAGCATTACATATCTAGATGCAGAGAATGCTACTTTTGCATAGTATGAGTGGTCCATGGCAATGTCGATTATGGGTATTAGCACACCTAAGTATGCTCAAAATGAACCACAAACATATTACATATTTTTGTAATATGTAATATTGGCAGCGTATTTAACGACTTTAGGGTATTCTCCTGTTTAGTTGTTTGATGTGATGTCCATTAAAGACCTTCATGTCATGGATTGCTGCCTCCAGATATACATTGAGTGTCACGAAGGCATGGATTTTATCTCTGCTCAGCACAAATTTGTTGACATTGATCTTTTTTATATCTGCCTTTAAGTCAAGTAAGCCAGCGGAACTGTATTTTCTAACTTCATCATTTACTTTCTCCTGCACGGCATTGAGGTTATCTGAGATAGAGAAGTACATTAATTCTTGTAGCTTATTCTTTATTTTTCCTTTGGCTATCCATGCACCAGCCTTATGAAAAATGTTCTTTGTCTTGACCTGAACATCAATGTCCTCAGTGTAGAAGGCTTCTTTATCGTTATCAAATATTGGTTTGCCTGAGATTCGAAGTTGTCCATTGAAAGAACCTGAGACTTTAGCATCCACAACAAGTTTGTCTCCACTATTTACAAGGTGGATATCTTCTATAGTTATGTTCTTTCCATCATTCGAAAAGGTCTTACCTATAAAATTTTGATGGAGATACTTATTGATATTGTCATAGCTTACATCCAATACAATATTCACATGAGACGTATCATCCAAATCTTCCTCCCATGAAAACTCAGGAAGTTTCAATCCTGGAATAACGTCTTGGGGTTCTTGTTCAGTAATCTTAGTTTGTGTGTGTATGGTGATGTTTCCGCGCGACCAATCTTCTTCATTTCGTATCTCAGACATATAGACTTGCTCTGGCACCAAGTGAACCCAAGAATTCATTATCGTATCTACTTCTATAGGCTTTTCAAGATACTTCATCATATCCTGGACTTTATCTTTAATAGATAATTGTTCATTGATGGATAAATCTATTTGTTCCTCTAACTGAGCTTTACTTTTATCTATAATGGAGTTCGATAATTTCTCTATAGAAATAGAAAACCCACCCAGATCTATCTTTGGTTCTTCCAACCATTCGTAGTGTTCTAATTTCGTGGTTGTCAGTAGATTCCAACTTGTATCGATATCTAGATCCGTCAAAAAATTTAAATCAAGTATACCTCGTGCCTTTATATTCTTAATGAACGTTTCTTTACTGAGTCCTATCTCTATGGGCAGCTTGGACAACACTCTCCTACCAGAGATTTCTATGTCAGCCTTATCATACTTATTAATGTTCACATCCATTCCTAGCGCAGATATTTGAATTTCTGAGTTCAAATATTGATCTATGATAGTATTGAATGTATCTCTGGTTGCATTCTTCTTTATCTTATAATGCAGGTTAATAGTGGACTTCAATTCAGGCATAACAAAAATCTCTGCATGTGATTCAATGGTAGATAGATTCTTCTTGGTTTTGCAACTTGAAGCAAGCAAGAGCAATACAAGGTAATAACATACTATTCTTGGCATATCTGTATCGTAAATATTTGAGTACTATTAGTTAGACGTAAAAAGAGCCAAAATGTCATTTATTTTGGCTCTTTCATTTTAGGCAAATCAAACAGCTAAGCTAAAATGATCTTCCAAATTTGGTAGTAAAAAATCGATAAACAAGGAGTTGGGGATGGCCTCTATATATTTTCTAATTGGTATAACTGTATTCTGTTAAATGGTTTGAATTCAAAATGGGTATTAAGTCTCAACATCTTCGTTGTTAGTTAGTAATGAAGTAAATAAATTTCTTTAGAATATGAAAAGAGTAGAGGAGTCATTAAAGACTCCTCTATCAGTTAGTTATTTTAGATATATCATTTTCTGTCTTAAGCTTGCCTGAGAAGTAATTACTTCATAGAAGTAAATTCCACCTTCTGGCATATCGCCTTTGTCTAAGAAAATACTATTCTGTCCAGCTGGCGCATCGAATTCTGATATTCGTATAAGTTTACCATTGACATCGTATAAATTAAATACAACTCTAGAGTCATCTGGTAGTATATAAGTAATCTCAGTGCTGTTACTCCAAGGGTTAGGAACATTCTGATTAAGAACCAGCATTTCTGCACCAATATCTGAAACCACGTCTAGAATTACTTTTTGTGCATCTAGGTTATCATAAGCCTGCGGTGATAATCCATCTTCCATTAAGGTAAACAAGTTGGAAGTCTTGGTATCTTCTTTAGCCTTAATCATCAGACTGAATAGCTCAGTCTCACCCGCAATTTCTATTCCTGGCTGCTCAATCCAACTAATGTGGAAATAGCCATTATCAAGGTAGTCAAGATTCACATGACTCTCTGCCAGCCCTTCTAATAGAGGTGTGAAGTCTAATACATCAGCTAACGCTTCATCAACTTGGAGTGTATACTGGAATCCACTTATGCCTTCCATATCTGCTGCAGTAAATACGATTTCGGTAACTGCACCTCCTTCCAATTCAACTTGAGGAATATTTATGTTGAATTCCGATGCGTCAATATGATCGTCATTTCCTCCATCAAGGCCAGCTCTTACACTACCATTGACATCCCCTACTTTCACGCCTATAAAGTCAGCATTTACATCTACCTCTAATCCTCTGACAATATAGTCCTCAGGAATTCTAGTTGCAAAAGGATCAGTCGGATCAGCAAACTCATGACTTTCATCTATCATTCTCCATGACCTAGATTCAGGCAATTCATCATATCTACCAAGAATAAGCTTACGTAACTCAATTAAGTCTAATCCATTTACTACATTATCATTATTGATATCTGCAGCAATAATCTTGTACGGTGAATCTAATCTAGAGATACCAAGAATATGACGTTGGATTATTATCAAATCCACTGTATTAATTCCATTCTTATCGTCCAAATCTTTAATAGGTGTTATTCGATAGTGTCCTCCTAATCTCAAGTCTTCAAAGGCAAACATTCCATCTTCATTCGTCATGTGATCTCTACCTTCCACACCTTCAATTTCTACCATCGCTTCTGGTATCATCTGATCTTGCTCAGTAAAGATACGTCCAACTATACTTCCCAATAATGGCGAAGTACAATGACTGGCTCCATCCAATACCTGTAGTAAATTATTACAGGAATCCAACAAGGTTGTTCCAGAATATAGATAAACAGTATACCCTCCTGGGACCAAGCCTCCTGGCTGAGCAGCATCATCACAATCCACTGTGAAAGAGGTCACACTATTGCTCGTATTACTGAATGACAGGAAGAATGAACCATCAGGACAATTTGAGTCAATGACTGCATTAGGCTCATCTATTGTAACTACACCTAGCATATTTGGCTGGATAGAAACAATAATCTTGTCACAAGAAGCTATAGTTGCAAAAGTATCTAATACAGATACAGTATAACTACACATACTGACATTGCCACATAGATCTGTTGCTGTAATAGTTACGTCGGTATCACCTCCTGGATATGTCCCTGCTGCATTCGCAATATTCATGTTATCTGCAAAAGGCGAATCATTGGTTCCAGTAGGATTCATCTGACAGCTATCAATCACCATTACTGGTAAGTCCACAAATAATGAGCACTGAGAAGCATTCACAGGTAAGAATGCAGTAACATCACTACATGTAATTACTGGACCTTCTCCATCATCCAAGATTATTGTCTGCTCACAAAAGAATGTGCTATCTGTACATTCATCTATGATAGTCCATACTCTCATGAATGTATCAACACAAGTGCCCATCGTCTGAGGCGATAGATCCGTCGTAATAGAGTCAACCACTACACTCACACATGGAACTGGCGGTGTGGTAATTACAGGAGAACCTGCACTGATATCAGTCAAGTCAATACATCCATCTAGTGTAACCTCTGGTGCAGGGCAAGTAATGTTAGCCATTGTAAATGGTGGATCCTGCACTATGGTCACAATTTGGTCACAAGTAGCCGTATTGGCTCCATCACTAAATGTAAATGTTCTTGTAAGTGTCCCTAGTAGACAGGCATTAAGATTAGTCAAAAATGACTCTTCTATATCTGCATTATTTACAGCACAATTATCAGTCACAGTTGCATTACCAAATATGCTTAAGTCAGTCAAACTTACGCCACACGCAACAGTAGTATCCGCAGGGCAGGTTATTATCGGTGCTATCTTATCTTCTACTGTAACTACTGCTGAACATGTAGAGGAGTTGCCTCCTGTTGTCGTCACTGTAAGCACAACATTATTCGTTCCTATATCACCACAATCAAAATTTGTAGGATTTACTTCCAGAATGACATTTGTACCACATCCTGCATTAGATCCATTATCTACCATAGCTGCATCTAATACAAACATTCCACTAGAGTCAAGGCAGACTGTTACATCTTGTGCTATACAAGTAGGTACACTTGTATCCGCGATATTAACAGACGTGCTACAAGTAGAGCTGTTATTACAAGAATCAGATACAGTAACTGTTACCATCTGAGGTCCTATAGAACTACAATCAAAAGTAGCAGGCATAATGCTACTCATAGCTGGTGCCGCATCACAATTATCTATAAATTCATCCAACACCTGATCTGCTGTAAGTGTAATCATTGGTGGTGTTCCTATTAGATCAAAGGATAATCCTGTCAGTAAGGTACAGGTCGGTATTAAATCATCATTGACTATCACATTAGTAGTACATGTTTCTGTATTACCATTCATGTCAGTCACCGTAGCTGTCACTAGCACTGATCCTGATTTATCATCACATCCAAATGTACTGATGTCAATCACTTCAGAAGCGACACCACATTCGTCATTAGAATTGACGATAATATCATCTACTTCTACAGAGGCATTACCATTTGCATCCAGACTTACCTGGAAATTATTTCTGCAGTTCACCGTAGGTGGAATCACATCTTGTACCGTGACATTAGACTTACACGTTGCAGAATTTCCATTAGCAGATGTAACCGTCAAAATCACACAGTGTGGATTTAATGATATCGAATTACAAGCAAAGAAATTTGGCTCAACAACCATAGTCGCATTAGGATCACATCCTGCCGTACTTCCATTGCTTATATCATCTGGTGTTACTGTAAGCTCTCCGTTGACATCTAAGTTAAGCGTGACATCAGGAATAGTAATACATGTAGGAACAGACACATCTTGAATTGTTACCATTGTAGAACAAGTAGATGTATTGTTGCATCCATCATCTACAGTCAAAGTAACAAGCTGGTCACCTAAGTCAGAACAATCAAAAGACACAGGACTTATGACTGGCGATGTAGGATTATTAGCACAATTATCATTATATGACTCCATGATATCTGCCAATGTCAGTATCACCATCGGTGGATCGCCTACTACATCGAATACCTCTCCTGATAACAGCGTACAAGTCGGATCAATATTATCTCTAACAGTTATAGAAGACTCGCAAGTGGCAGTGTTACCCATAGCATCAGTTACCGTTGCTGTGACAATTATTGGCATCAGCGCTCCAGGACAAGATCTATCAGTACAATCAAAGTTATTGATATCAATAGATATTGCAGCACCTGGACAATTATCACTGAAATTGGTTACAATCAAGTTTTCATCTATAGAGACCTCCCCATTCTCATCAAGGAACACGGCTCTCTGACCAATACAGTTTATGGAAGGAATGATATTATCCACTACTGTTACTGTTGCATTACAAGTAGCAGTATTGTCATTAATGTCCATCACTGTCAAGGTTACCTGATTAGTTACTCCTATGTTCTCACAATCGAACATCATCTGATCTAAGGAGAATCCATCGCTGTCTAAACCACACAAATCACTACTACCATTATCTATGTCTGAAGGCGTAATAGATACATTTCCGACTGCATTAACTTCTACAGTAATATCTTGACATAAAGCGGTAGGTGGTGTCTTATCTACCACAGTGACTTCTGTTGTACACTGATCACTCTGTGGCACCACACTGTTATCAAATACAGATAAGGTGACTGTATTCCTACCCACCTGCATACAAGTGAAATTGCTAGGATCAATTGCCATACCAGCAAGTCCACAGAAATCGGAAGATCCATTATCAATATCTGTTTCATCTATAGATACCATTCCATTTACATCTAGACATACCTCAAAATCATCTGCACACACTGCTGTAGGAGGATCATTAACTATGCTGAACTCGAAAGTACAACTAGCAGAATTACCACAACCATCAGTCAAAGTAAAAATAGCTGTATTAGGGTTGCATATGTCCACAGTTGCTGGCAAATCTATTTCCAAAGGTTGTATCGTACCTGGGCAATTATCCCCGGATGATGTAATAATTACATCAAAATCAAACACTGGAACTCCTGCATCATCTAATAATACTGGAGCTGGAGATTGACATGTGATAGTCGGATTAATATTATCCTGCACGGTGACTGTCGTACTACAATTTCCGCCACTGGTTACATTATTCTGGCTATCTGTAACCGTCACAGCTACTACTGTAGAAACATCTTTCTCAGTACAATCAAATGCTGTCTGAGATAAGCTCAATGTCACATCTAATCCATCGCAAGTTGCCATAGACCCGTTGTCTATCATTTCTGGTGTCAGTGTCGCATTCCCATCTTCATCCAACTGGATAGTTATGTTAGCTAAGACATTACATACTGGCTCCAGATTACAATCCACTGAAATACTTGCTGGATCAAAATCATCACTATCATTTGGATTATCTGGTGCATCATTAACATCATCATCACTTCCAAGTTCTGATGGCGTGTTACTGTTATCATTAGGCGAACTATCCTCATCAGGTAATCCTAATGCGTTATTAGCTGCTGTAATCTCAGCATCGTTAACAATTAGTGCTCCTGTAAATGTTGGAGATATTTGTAATTCGATTGGAACAGTTACCATTCCACCTGCAGGAATAGCACCTATCATATTAGTTGGATTTGGTCCTGGTCCCCATCCTGCCGTCATATTGGCACCTGCTTGTACATATACTAAATTTGCAGGGACATAATCAGAAATCTCTACGCCTGTAGCATCTATCGTACCTTGATTAAATACAGTAACATCGAATGTCACGATATCACCGGTCTGGAATACAGTACCCTGTCCTGGAGCTATCGTCTTAGTCAAGGCCAAATCGAATACCTGACCGATATTAATCATAGCCCAATCTTCATCATCATCATCACCATCTCCATCTCCATCTTCATCTACTGTCTTATCTGTAGCCGTATTACTATCTACATCAAAGAAATCACTATTATCAGGATCTATAATCTGAGCATCATTTAGGATGCTGCTACCCATGAATCCTTCATCTATTGTAAATGTAATCTTCACAGTTTCTGATGCACCCACTGCTATAGAAGCAATTGGGTTTGCAAGAACGGCACTACTTCCATTTTGAATCCAGTTATTATCATTCAAGATAAGTCCTACTGGAATCTGATCTTCTATCTGAACAGTTGTAGCCATTAAACTACCTTGGTTCTCTACAGTCAAATCAAAACAAACTGCCGACCCTTGAGTAAATGGCCCAGGAGTAGTACTGCTCAGATTCTTAGTCAAGGCTAGATCAAATCTATCAACTGTTATTTCAGCTGGAT
>CAZIMH010000027.1:0-18645 GCA_964540155.1 uncultured Saprospiraceae bacterium | reverse complement strand
GTATTCTATGTTGGCAGCAGAACCTACTTTATTAGTCAGATTCATTAGATAATTGACGCCGCCTATTCCATCTAGCTTGCCTCTTTTCTTTAGCTCTTCGTGGACAGTCAGTATATCTATAGGTTTCGAATTGGCAAAGAGATCCATCATTACCTGATAGATGTCTTGGTGTGCTTGGAGGTAGAAAGTGTCGGGTCTTAGTTTCTCCACTATAATAGAGAAAGCTTCTTTATCTAACATAGAGGCACCGAGTACAACTTCTTCAAGGTCTAGCGCCTGGGGCATTACTCTTCCATACATTAACGAACTTAGGTCCTCTCCACTATCTTTTTCTCTCTTTTTTGCCATGTTCCTAGCAGGAATTAATAATTATTAAATCAAACTTAATTGAAGATATACCTATTATAAATAATTATAATGTAATCGTCAGGTTTGCAAAATTACTCAAAATAGAAGGATACAAATGCAGAACATTTTACGACGCAGAAGGGGTCATGTGGAGAGCACCTATTAGAATGTGAGCTATGTAACGCTTAGTGTTAAGTCAAAGTGGATAAATATTTCGTTTCTCTAATTAACTTAGACCAATACACTGATTATCAGTAGGCTATTAAAATAAAAGAGCCAGACAATTATAAGCCTGGCTCTTGTGGATAATTAGTTCTTTTGGAAATAGCAATTAATTTTTTCCCACATTATTCAGTTGTGTCGTGACATCCTCCACCACTCTGTTTTGTTTTTCTATTTCTATTTTTTTGTCTTCTTGATCCTGAAGATTTTTTTCAATGCCTTTCTCAGCTTCTGCTATTTTCTGCTTGTACTTTTCTATATCCTCATGTAATTCTTTATTCTTCTTCTCTAGTTTTTCTAATTCCTTATTCCTGTCCTTCAGATTATCTTCTTCATCTTTCAGATGATTTGAGATCACTTTTCTTGTTACTTCATGTTTGACATGAGTAAGGCCCTCCTTAAGTCTTTGAGAAATTTCAGGTTCGTTATCAGAGCTTAAGAATTTTGTACCATCATCGAAGAAGACATAGCTTCTTGTCATGCCTTTGCCTTCTTCTATTTTGAAATAAATGTTAGTAGAACCTGAGATGCCAGGCACTTCACATTGTAAGCAATTCCATTCGTCTGCTTTTTTGTTACGCTTTACCTTTCCGTACTCTTTGATTGCATTTTCCAGGTATTTATTGACCATTTTCTTGTCGGCACCTTCATGTTCCATGACGAAAGCATTCTGAGAACCTAAGCTAAGCGGTGCTGAAGATTCGGAAACCTGGGCATTAATACTAAGGCTTAATGATAGTATGGAAAGAAGTAGTAGTACTTGTTTCATTATAATATGATTTTGTGTAAAGAAATTTCGCAACTCCTTTGATTGTTGCAAAGAAATTTGAGAGGTCAGAAAGAAACTGTAGCATCTGCAAATTACTATAGTTAAATATAAGCAATTATTAAGGTCGTGTTAATCTGTAGTGTATAATAAAAAAAAAGGCTCAAAAGAGCCCTTCACAAGATTTATCATCTTTAGATATTCTAGGATTTAGTACCTGCACCGCAGGTTTCTCCTCGAAATTGATCTAATGTTTCTATTATTATATCTTGACAGATATGGTCTATAGACATTTGAAATTTGGTTTTGCAAATTTCGTATGTGCCTAGCCTCTCTTCTATTGATATATCTATCTAAAGATGCTGTGTAGCGATATCTTCTTAGATCAGAACTGAGTCGGTTGACTCTTCTTCGTTCAGATCTAGTCAAGTATCTTTCTACACCTCTGTAGTCGCGTTCAGAATAACCGTTGTCATAATTGCCTCGTACAGAGTATCTCTGACCAGAGAGGTAGGTGGCGGATGTTGCTAAGAACATCATGAGAATTAGTGTCCGTGTCATAATTGTCGTTTTAAAGGTTCCTGGTCTTTAGCCAGCTGTCCAATATGGACGGGTTACTATAAACCCTAACTACAATATGATGGCAAATAATCCCATAACTCATTGATTAACACGAGATTAACCCAAACTTTAATATTAACATTATGAGTGTTAAGGAGGGTTGTAAGTGTTAACAGCTGCTTGGTATCAACGTCTTTTTAAGAGGGTGTTAGTATCTCCAAGGGGTTGGATGAAGGTGCACTGCACGAGGGCAATTATCTTTAAGCTATATATGACTGATTCTTCTCATACAGCCAGAGATAAATACCTTAAAGCCTTTAACAATGCTTACCAAACGCTGAACACCAATCAGCGTGCAGCCGTAGATGCGATTGATGGAGCCGTATTAGTCAATGCTGGACCTGGAACAGGGAAAACACAAATATTAGCTACCAGAATAGGTAATATTCTCAGAACTCAAGATGTAGCGCCATATAATATACTATGTCTGACCTATACTGAGGCGGCAACCATTGCCATGCGTAAGCGTCTAACTAAATTTATAGGACCTACAGCACATCAGATTCATATCCATACATTCCATGGATTCTGTAATCAAGTAATTCAAGATAATCTGGACATATTTGGCAAGTATAAGCAGTTAGAGCCGATCACCGATTTGGAGTCGGTGGATGTGCTGAGAACGCTATTAGATAATCTACCTGAAGGCAACCCACTAAAGCGCCATAAGCATGACAGGTACTTTGAAGTAGATAGACTGAAGAATTTGTTTCAGTTAATGAAGAAGGAGAATCTCCAGCCTGACATCATGCAGAAAGATATTCAGCAATACTTCGATAGCCTTCCTGATGATCCAGACTACATTTATAAACGTAAAACAACAGATAGGAAAACAGGAAAGGTATATGCTAAAGGAGATGTCAAAGAGAAAGATGTCGCTAAAGAAATAGCTAAATACAGAGAGCTAATAGCAGCCATAGATCAGTTTGATTATTTCAAAGAATTGATGAGTGCGGCAGAGCGCTATGATTACTCTGATATGATTCTATGGGTAATTAAGCATTTCCGAGAAGATGAAAATCTCTTACTCAAGTACCAGGAGCGGTATCAGTATTTTCTAGTAGATGAGTATCAGGATACCAATGGATCGCAGAATGAGATCTTACAACTATTGATTTCATACTGGGATAATCCGAATGTATTTGTTGTAGGAGATGATGACCAAGCGATCTTTAAATTTCAAGGTGCCAACCTAGGCAATATTCTTGATTTTGAAAAAGCACATCAGCCGCAAACCATTATACTAGAAGAGAACTACAGATCTAACCAGCACATTCTAGATAGAGCCAAAGAACTCATCAGTTCCAACCAGGAAAGAATGGTAGTCCAGATAGAAGGATTATCTAAAAATCTGATTGCCTCTGGATATGCCAAATCCGATAATACCATACCTCAGATAAGAGAATATAATAAGACTTCTCATGAGATAGCAGATTTGGTTAAGGGTATAAAAGCGCAGTATGATGCAGATCCCGCCTCACTCAAGGAGACGGCCATTATCTATAGAAAACATCGTCAGGTAGAGGAGATTGTTTCCGTCTTGGAAAAATTGAATATTCCGCTCAATATAAAAAAGAGAGTAGATGTACTGAAACTCCCACTGACAAAGAACCTCATCTCTATTCTGAGTTATCTGCAGGAAGAAATGCATCTCTATGGATATGGACAACATCGTATTTTTGAAATCCTCCACTATAAGCACTTCGGGAATGACCCATTAGATATAGGTAAACTGGCGCTGTACTGTCAGAAGAAAAGCCAACCAACGGAGACTAAGGAAGAAGGAAAATCAGAAGGGACCTATCCTAAATGGCGTGAAGTGATCGCCAATCCAAAAATTCTGGATCAGTTAGAATTAAATAACAAGGATTCTATTCTCAGAACTTCTGCCTTTTTGGATAGCTTGATGACAGAGGTGCCTTCAGTGACTATCCAGACTCTGTTCGAGATAATATTGAATGATAGTGGGTTGCTTTCTCATATAATGATGGCCCCTGACAAATCATGGCAATTACAAGTAGTCACTACTTTTTTCAATCTCATCAAAAAGGAAACAGCTAAGAATCCAGATATGGATATCAAGCAACTGCTGATGATGATTAAAAAAATGGAAGAGTCCAATATTGCCCTACCTATAAATAAAACAATCACCTCAGAAAACGGACTTAACTTCCTCACAGCCCACTCAGCCAAAGGTCTGGAATTCCAAAAGGTATATATGATCGGCTGTATTAAGAATACGTGGGATAGCATTCGCAACTTTAGAAATAAGCAGTATTCCGTGCCTGCCGTCATCAATGCTGATAGTGAAAACAATATAGAAGATGAGCGCCGATTATTCTTTGTCGCGATGACGAGAGCTAAGACGGATTTGATTTTGATTTATTCCAATTGTGATATAGAAGGCAAAGAATTAGCCACGAGCCAATTTATAGATGAAATAAAACGAACGGATAGGGTAGAGCATGTACAGATAGAGGTAGAGGAAGAAGATGTATTCGAATTTTATCTGAGATTGGTACAGAGACAAATCAAGCAAATTCCGCTCATAGAAAAAGACCTAATAGATAAATGGTTGGACGGATATAAGTTATCCGTTACCCATCTTAATAAGTATCTGAAATGTCCATTGAGATTCTATTTCGAGTCTGTGCTCAAAGTACCAAGCGCCAGAAATGCCTTTACAGGATTTGGTACAGCGATGCACCATGCGCTCAATAAGTTTTTTGAGACAATCAAAGAGGCTGACAAACAAAAAGTTGATAGGCTTCTATTCTTTTTTGAAGAGAGTATGCTCCGGCACAAATCACATTTTACGACAGAGGAGTATGAGAATTTTGTTATCCATGGCAAACAAGCCCTCACCACCTTACACACTGCCAAACTTAACGAGTGGTTGCAGGTGCCTAATTACAAGTTGGAAGCAGAGTTGTCTAATGCCGTATACAAAGGTATACCACTGACTGGATTTATAGATAAGGTAGAAATATATAAAGACCATGTCCATGTCGTGGACTACAAGACAGGTAAGTATAAGTCCGATAAGCTGAGGCATCCTAAGGGTGATGACGAACCAGGCGGCGATTACTGGAGACAACTTGTATTCTATAAAATGTTGATTGATAGCGATAAGAAATATGGTTGGTCTATGTCTACTGGTAAGATAGCCTACATAGAACCCGATAGAAAGACACAAGAATTCACTACTAAAGAACTTGTAGTGACCCCAGAAGATATGAGTGTGGTCGGTGCTCAGATAGAGACCACCATGGATAAGATTAAGGCCTATGGTTTTAATAAGACCTGTGATGACAAAGACTGCAGATGGTGCAATTTTGTAGAGAGTAACTATCAGGTTGGCGCACCTATCGTAGACAAGAAATCACCAAGTAAAGAAATAGAAATTCATCCTGCCCAGGAAGTGTACGACCTTGATAAAAAAATAGAGAAGAAGAAAACACCAAGTCAAAATAAGGCAGCCTCTGATGATAGCAAGGAGCAGTTAGAACTGTTTTGATTTAAATGACATATTCTATATCCCGAAAGCCAAAATGTACATCCTTGCCTGCCACTTCCACCACCAAATGACCTTCAGGCATAACACCTTTGATTACCCCAGAAAAAAGTTGGCCTTCCTTAATAAATTTTGAAGGCTGATTCTTGCGATACATTAATGAGCTGTACTCCTCACTTATGTCATTCAACTTAGTCTGAAAATCACTGAGTCGCTTTTGGATGCACAGAGATAAAGCTTTCAGGACTTCTAGTAGATTAAACACTTGTTGGCATTCAAGAGATAGAGAAGTGGGATTAGGCAGGTCGGCGGGGAATGTAAGGGTATTTACATTAAGACCGATACCCATAATAGATGAAGTGACTATGTCTGCTCTGAGCATGTTTTGTATAAGAATCCCTGCTATTTTTTTGTTATTGACATAGATGTCGTTGGGCCATTTGATATGGACAGGCTTTTTGATATAACTTGATATCAGATCATGGCAGGCGAGTGAGTAGGCCATATTAAGATAAAATTGCTTTTGGATTGGCAATGCCTTGAAGTGTTTGACATACGAGCAAGCTATATTCTTGTCAGTATCTCCAAACCATTTTCTGCCAATCTGACCTCTTCCGGCTGACTGATTGTAGGTATATATGCAGATATCAGTATTTGGGCCATTTATTGTAGCTAGATTTTCTGTTGCATAGTCATTAGTAGAGCTGGTATGCCATAGGTAGATATAGCTAAGAAGCGGCTTCGAAATGTAGACAGTGTCTTGAGGATGCAAATTGTCTTAACTTTGGAGGTAGAAAAATATGCTAAAAAGGCCATATTGGGCCATGATTATCAGTTTTGATGATTTATTTAATTCACAATAATCGATAAATACAGGTATTAATTTGCAAAGACCAGTCACTGAAAAATTGCCAGGCAATGATATAATGACAATGACAGACCTTATTATAGATAGCATTCAGGATATCAAGGGAAAGCATATTGTTAAGATGGATTTGAGAGAAATAGATGAGGCACCCGCAGATTTTTTTATTGTGTGTGAAGGAGATTCCTCTACACAGGTAAGTGCCATAGCTGGGAACATCAATAAGAGAGTGAAAGATGAATTAGGCATCAGAGCATCATTAACAGAGGGTAAGACAGGAGGAAGATGGGTCTTGGTAGATTATTTCAATGTGGTCGTCCATATTTTTCATCCTGAAGCAAGAGCTTATTACGAGATAGAAGACCTTTGGCGAGATGCAAAGATGACAGAATACCAGAATTTGTAGCCTAACTGAGTGAAGTGAACCAAGTTTCATTATATACGTGTTATAATTATAACCGTTTTCAAGAATAATCGAGAGTAAAGAAATGCCAGATAAAAAGAATAAAGACAATAAAAAATTTACGTTGAATTCCTATTGGATTTATGGGATCATCATCTTCGTAATATTGGCTATGAACGTCATGACTCTGATTAATGCTAAGACAAATAACTTATCTATTACAGAGTTCGAAAAGATAGCCCAGAAAGGACATATAGATAAACTAGTGATTTGGAATAACACCAAAGAGGTAGATATATTTCTGAAAAAGGAGGTCTTATCTGAGTATCCTGAATTTGATAAAGAGAACAGATTCAACAGCTCCCAACCGCATTATAGATCGCAGTATGGAAATGATAGGTTGTTTGAAACATCTATAAAGGAAATGAAAGATCAAGGAATTGATTTTGATACTGCGTATGATACGAAAGAAGACCATTGGGGTGTATTTTTTAGCTGGGTACTTCCTATCGCTATCATTTTTGCGCTATGGATATTCTTTATGAGAAGAGTAGGCAGTGGAGGAGGAGGACCAGGCGGTCAGATATTTAATATAGGAAAGTCAAAAGCAACCTTATTCGATAATTCCAATTCTAAAGTCAATGTCACTTTCAAAGATGTGGCAGGGCTAGAAGAGGCTAAGGAAGAAGTAATGGAGGTCGTGGATTTTCTTAAGCATCCTAAAAAGTATACCTCTCTAGGGGGTAAAATACCGAAAGGCGTCCTATTAGTAGGCCCTCCAGGAACAGGTAAGACGCTATTGGCTAAAGCCGTTGCTGGTGAAGCAGCAGTGCCTTTTTTCAGTATATCTGGTTCTGATTTTGTAGAAATGTTTGTGGGAGTAGGGGCATCTAGAGTGAGAGACCTATTCAAGCAAGCTAGAGAGAAAGCGCCTTGCATCGTATTCATAGATGAGATAGATGCCATAGGAAGAGCTAGAGGACGTGGCGCTATACAAGGCGGTAATGATGAGAGAGAAAATACACTCAACCAGTTATTGGTAGAGATGGATGGATTCTCCACGGATAAAGGTGTCATCCTTATGGCAGCCACTAACCGACCAGATATTTTAGATAAGGCGCTCATGAGACCCGGGCGATTTGACAGACAGATAGGTATAGATCGACCGGATCTGAAAGGTAGAGAAGCCATCTTCAAAGTGCACCTTAAAAACATCAAGCGTTCTGATGACCTCAAGGCAGAGACACTGGCAGAAATGACACCGGGGTTTGCCGGTGCTGAGATAGCTAATGTGTGTAATGAGGCCGCATTGGTTGCAGCTAGACGTAACAAGAAAGTCGTAGAAATGGACGACTTTAACTATGCACTAGATAGAGTGATAGGCGGGTTGGAGAAGAAAAACAAAATCATCTCTCCTAAGGAAAAAGAAATTATCGCTTATCATGAAGCGGGCCATGCTATTTGTGGCTGGTTTTTAGAGCATGCCTCCCCACTGGTTAAGGTGACAATCGTCCCTAGAGGTATAGGTACGCTAGGCTATGCTCAGTATCTGCCTAAGGAGGAGTATATCACCCGAACGGAAGCTATGTTAGATAGAATGACGATGACGCTGGGTGGTAGAGCAGCAGAGAAGAATGTCTTCGATAAGATTTCTACAGGGGCACAGAATGACTTGGATCAAGTCACCAAAATGGCTTATTCCATGGTTTCGGTCTTTGGTATGAATGACAAAGTAGGTAATGTGTCCTTCTATGGCATGTCTCAGGATAATTTCAATAAGCCTTACTCTGATGAAACGGCGACACTGATAGATGATGAAGTCAGGTCTCTCATAGAGAGCCGTTATGAGGCTGCAAAGAAGTTACTTAAAGAAAGACGTAATGAACTCGATATTCTGGCCGCTCAGTTATTGGAGAAAGAAGTATTGCTGAAGTCAGATGTAGAAAGGTTAATCGGTAAGAGACCTTACCCAAGTCAACATGATTTCAAGTCTATCAATGGCAAGAAAGGGGACGGGAAGTACTCTGAGTTATTCAATGACGATTAATTTCTTCTAACTAATCTTTCAAAGTCTGCATTACGTCTTATTTCGATGATTCTGCATAACCATTAGTGCAATAATTGCACTTTAAAATCAATTCAAAATAAGGATTATACCCTACTGGTTTAGATGTAGAAATACTACATTTATATCTTCGCAAAAAGAAGTGAAATGGCTTTTAACAAACTTAAGATTGGTCAAAAAATAATGGAGACGGAAGATAGTTGCTCCGTATTATTGGATATACCTGATGAAGTCAAAGCGCAATATGAATTTAAGCCAGGCCAATACTTGACTGTCAAACTACAGATTAATGGTCAAGAGGTAAGAAGGGCTTATTCTATATTCACTGCACCCCATTCTAATCAGTTTGGATTCACCGTTAAGAGAGTGAAAGGCGGGTTGGTGTCTAATTATCTCATAGACAAGGTCAATGTGGGTGATGAGATGGAGGTGATGACACCCGAGGGCAAGTTTGTAGTAGACGCTAATCACCAAACCAATAAAGATTATTATTTCTTCGCAGGAGGGTCTGGGATAACGCCGATTATGTCTATGGTCAGTACCATCTTGGAAAAAGAACCGATGAGTAGCTGCTTCCTTCTGTATGCAAGTAGAAATGAGAACAGTATTATATTTAAAAGCCAACTGGATGAATTGGCCCGTAAGCACGAAGGTCAGTTACATGTAAATCATATTATATCGCAGCCGAATGTGGAGAAAAAAGGCGGCTTGAAAGGCTTATTTGGAAAAAAGAGCACGCCAACGTGGCGAGGGATGAAGGGCAGGATAAACACAGATGTCCTTACACGTTATATGGAAGATTATCCTACACGTTCAGGAAGAAATGTCTACCTCTTATGTGGGCCTGGAGGTATGATAGAAACAGTAGAGAATTATCTTATCAATCTAGGTACAGAGTCTGTACAGATTAAGAAAGAGTATTTTACAGCTGCTGATTCAGCTTCCTCAGATACTACCACCACAGCTACCAATTCAGAGGGCACTAATGCGAAGGTTATCCTGAACGGTGAGACTTTTATGGTCCAAATCCCTTCTGATAAGATAATATTAGATGCACTTATAGATGAAAGTAAGGATCCACCTTACTCATGTACTAGTGGTGCTTGCTCTACGTGCATGGCCAAAGTGATAGAAGGCGAAGCGACAATGGATGTATGCTTCGCTTTGGATGACGATGAAGTAAAGGACGGTTACATCCTCACTTGCCAAGCACGGTGTCAGACGCCGAATCTTGTACTAGATTTCGAATCCTAAATCTGGTTTCTTTATTGGATTATAATTTTGCGGACTGCAGGCATCTTGTCTGCTGTATGTAAGGTGAGAAAGTATATGCCTGGAGATAAGTCCGATACAGGCCATTCTAATTCTCCTTGGTTCATTGATTTTTGACCTATGATTTGACCCTGTATATTCGATAGGATTAGTTTACTATTGTTTTGCTCTTCGACTTTTATCGTGAGTTTCTCTGAAACCGGATTTGGGTAGATTTGCCACACTGGTGCATTGGAATCAACCTGGGCATTACTTACCGACCGGCATACAGGTAATATGTCATCACAGTAAAGTCTGGCTAATCGACAGTCTAGAATAAATGGATTTAACTTATCATCCTGGTAGCTGGCTATGATTTCATTTCTTACCCACTCAAGTGAATCTACTGGATCTATATCATGCCAGTCACATAAGACGGATCTTTGTATGTCAAAAAACTCAAGGTCAGCTCCGTCTGCTTCAGACCTGTAGATAGTATAAAAATAAAAGGCAGCTCTGGCTACATCACCCTTGAAGTCTTCACGTGGCTCGAAAGAAACGCTATTGTCTTCTGCGAATAAATCTCTGTTATTATTAGGCGGATTAGATTGTGTAATATCTCTCCAGAACCAGCTGTCAGTCTGATTATCATTTATCTCTGCGAAGGGTTTGCTGGCACGAGCATTATTGACAGGTACGCGAGTGGGGAAGAGATGATGCATGTCGCTTTGTGCTCTGCCGCTTTCAGCACCTTTGGATCGTGGGTAGCTATGTTCCAGATTGATATCTGTATTGTTTCCATTGCCAAACAAGGCTTGGGATGGATCAAGGTCGAGGTCCAGAAATCTGGCTAGACCCGAATATACACATCTGACAGAGTCATTATAGAAGTGGACGCGTCTATATAGGGTATCTCTTGCTTGGGTTAGGTCTAGTACAATACTTGGCGTAAAATTATCTACTATAGCTTCATTTAGTGCTGCTTCCTCTAAATTTGGAAAGACAGATTGATGGTCAAATTGGGCATGAAGCAGGGGACCGAAAAGTAAAATAAGCCAGGTAATTCTCATCTTCTAAATCTAGACTGTTTGAGCCAGAAATATGTTAGCAAAAATCCTGTCAGCGCCCCACCAAGATGTGCAAAGTTGGCAATATTATTTTCCGCGCCAGAAAATCCACTATAAAGGTCAATACCTACATAAAATAAGGCCAAATACTTTGCCTTTACAGGCATAGGAGGAATAAGTAGCATTAATTTCAGATTAGGAAACAAGGTGGCAAAAGCCAGCACAATACCCATCAAGGCGCCAGAAGCACCGACTACCCCGAACATATTATGAGTGTTGCCTCCTGAGACAAAATACTCTACTACAAAATGAGCGATGAATGCGCCGATACCTGATAATAGATATAGAATAAAGAACTTTTGTTTCCCTACATATCTTTCCACATAGGGGCCAAAAATAAAAAGCCCAAACATATTGAAGAATAGGTGTCTGGTATCTGCATGCATAAACATATGCGAGATCAGCTGGTAAGGCTTGAATCTAGAATCTCCAGGAAAATATAGTGCTAGGTCAGGTAGAAATGATCCTGCCGCCGAGCTAGCAAAGAAAAACAGAAGCACATTGAGTATAAGTAGATGTTTGACAACATCTGTCAGCTGAGGCATCTTCTAATATTATTTATTTACGAATAGCATCCATGAGATACTTCTAGCTAAACAAATTTTCGAGGTCATTGAGTTCATATGTAATGAAACATTTCCGGCCAGAAGGGCCTGTATAGGGCATTTGGCAAGCAAATAAATCATCTATAATTAATTTCATTTCTTCTTGTTCCAATCTTTTGCCTTTTGGTATGGCTGCAGATAAGGCCATTGATCTGGCTATATTTTCATTTTTGGATAATTTGAGCTTGACGTTTTGGGTGTAGTTAGCTATCATACCTTCCATGACTGACTGCAAGTTATTTTCTTTGAATCCAGCTGGGATACCTTGGATAATGAAAGTCTGACCGCCGAATGAATTGATTTCAAATCCCAGTGCAGATAATTGAGGTACGATATCTTCAAATATACCTATGTTCTCTTTGCCGACTTCTACTGTTATAGGAAAGAGTTGTTTTTGGATAAGTTCTTTCCGATGCTCTAGGTTATTCAGATAGCGTTCGTATAAGATTCTGACATGGGCTTGATGCTGGTCTATAATCATGATACCTGACTTAATCTGTGACACAATAAAACTATTGTGTACTTGCATCGGCTTTTTTTCATCGGCGTCTACGAGACTATCACCTAGCAAGTCTCCACTGGCCTGGCTTGGAAGCACGAGTGGTTCTTCACTGTCACCATCCTCAAGGTCCACATCTTTGAGTCCGTTGTATAATGACTGCCAGTTACGCATAACGGGAGCGGTACGTATCGTAGAGGCCTGAGGTGCAGAATGACCGACTCTGCCATTTAATTCAGGCGCTGAATTACCTCTTATACCAGTTATTCCTAATTCGTTATTAAAATCTAATTGTGGGGACAAGGTATACCTTCCAAGACCATGCTTGATAGCGACCATGAGATATTTATATATGACACGTTCTTCGTCAAACTTGATTTCTTGCTTAGTAGGGTGCACATTGATATCTATGCGCGATGGGTCAATTTCCAGAAACAAAACAAAAAAGGCCCATTGTTTTTCATCTATTAGAGACTGGTAGGCGGTTTTTACAGCATGGTTGAGATAGCTGCTTTTTATAAATCGTTTATTGACAAAAATGTATTGCTCTCCTTTTTGCTTCCTTGCTATTTCTGGTTCTCCTACATATCCAGAAATCTTAACAATATCCGTCTCTTCTTCTATCCTAACCAGCTTGTCTTCGTAGGTCTTTCTGAATATGCCCAACAATCTCTTTTTGAGAGTGCCAGAAGGTAGGTGATACAATTCATTGTCATTATGTAAGACTTTGAATCTTATCTCAGGATGAGAAAGTGCGACTCTTTGAAATTCCTCTAGAATATGTTTTAGTTCTACGGAATCGGTTTTTAGAAATTTTCGTCGAGCAGGGACGTTGAAGAAGAGATTTTTGACAGAAATAGTAGTGCCATATTCTGCCTGACAATATTCTTGACTTTCGAATTCAGATGACTTGATCGTAATATGTGTCGCAAGGTCAGCATCTATTGTTCTTGTTTTCAGTGCCACTTCTGCAATAGAGGCGATAGAGGCCATGGCTTCCCCCCTAAATCCCATCGTCTTGATATTAAAGAGGTCATTTGTCTCTCTTATCTTAGACGTCGCATGTCTTTCAAAACACATACGGGCATCTGTATCCGACATGCCTTTTCCATTATCTATAACTTGGATGAGGGTCTTGCCTGAATTTTTAAGTACTAAAGTGATTTGTGTACTGCCGGCATCTATAGAATTCTCTAACAACTCCTTGACTACAGAAGCTGGTCTTTGGATAACTTCTCCAGCAGCTATCTGGTTGGCTATAGACTCAGGTAGTAATTTTATAATATCCGTCATGTGTACTATCAGACCTTTTTAGGACATACAAATAAAAAGGTATTATTCGGGCTTACAGACCCAAGTTTTCAACACCTGTTAATGACCTAAATGTCAAAATCTCCTTATTTGACGAAAGTCTCTAGGATGGTTTGGATAGAAGTAGAGGTGAGGATGATATAACTTATGGCCATCAGTATTATCAGGATATAGAGTACTCTGAAATTTGATTTTCGAACATTGGATTTTCTGTAGTCTTCATCTCCTATATATCGCTGACGTAAGCCAGCACTTATGCGCTGCTTTACCTTCTCCTGCTCACTCACATCCCCTTTATACTTCCCTAATCGCTGTTCTAGACGTTCTTTATCTTCATCCCAATAACGTGGTCTATAGCCGAATTGTTTGTGTTTAGGTTTTTTCCCAAAAGAAAGCATATTATTAGTTTAACTTATATAATAAAATAAGCGCAGGTGCTGAGCTATTTTAAAGGGGTCGTCAGTATAACTAAGTTAGGGATTTATGATATAAAAAATGTCTTTTTGTATTGGCTACTTTGATTCGTGCCGCAATTAGAATTACTTTTGGTTTGGATTACAGCAAACAGTAAGAGTAGTGTTTGTGTTTCTATCCATCATATAACAGCCTGCGTCTATGAGCGATATTATAAAGCATGAGTGTGGACTTGCTTTTATCAGACTAAAAAAACCACTAGAGTTCTACTATGAGAAGTATGGTACGCCGCTCTATGGGCTGCAAAAACTACAGCTTCTTCTCCAAAAACAACGCAATAGAGGGCAAGATGGGGCTGGAATCGCAACGATTAAATTAGACGCCACCCCAGGCACTAGATATATATCAAGAAAACGAAGCAATAGCTCTACCTACTTAACTGATATATTCTCTGAAGTCTACAAATACTTCAATGACTTACCAGAAGACAAATTAGCAGACACGGACTGGCTCAAAGCCAACCTCCCTTACACAGGAGAAGTTTTGCTTGGACACCTTAGATATGGCACCCATGGTATTAATTCTATAGAGTCGGTGCACCCTTTTCTGAGACTAAATAACTGGATGACAAGAAACCTGGTCTTAGCAGGCAACTTCAATCTCACTAATGTGACGGAGTTATTTGATGAGTTGATTTCATTTGGGCAGCATCCAAAGGAGAAATCTGATACGGTCACTGTCATGGAAAAGATTGGACATTTTCTAGATGATGAAGTCCAGAAGCTCTTCTCTTGGTTTAAGGCTGAAGGCTATCACAATAATGATATCACCAAGATGATAGCTAAGAAACTAGATGTCAGACGTGTATTGCAGCGGGCTGCTAGAGATTTTGATGGGGGCTATGTGATGGCAGGAATGATAGGGCATGGAGATGCCTTCGTGCTAAGAGATCCATTAGCGATTCGACCTGCGTATTTTTATGAGAATGATGAGGTAGTGGTGATGGCATCAGAAAGACCAGCCATACAGACTTGTTTTGGAGTACACATAGATGAGGTGAAAGAGCTTAAAGCAGGGCATGCACTTATCGTAAAAAGTGATGGACGCGTATCAGAAGAGCAAATCTTGCAACCCCTACCAAGACAAGCGTGCTCATTCGAACGGATCTATTTCTCTAGAGGCTCTGATAAAGACATCTATCTGGAAAGAAAGCAATTAGGTAAAGCACTGGCGCCAAGAATCTTGGAAACAATAGAATACGATTTAGAGAACACCTTGTTTTCATTTATTCCTAATACGGCTGAGGTCGCTTTCTATGGGATGATAGAAGGGGTCACTGAGATGGTAGATGAAATCAAAAAAGAACGTATACTCAAATTAGGATCTAACGTTACCCAAGAAGAATTAGATTCTATCTTTCGTATGAAACCAAGGATGGAAAAGGTGGCCATCAAGGACGCCAAGATGAGAACCTTCATTGCCTCTGACAACCTCAGAGGAGGCATGGTCTCACATGTCTATGATGTCACCTACGGGCTAGTAAGAAATGATATAGATACTTTGGTCGTGATAGATGACAGTATCGTGAGAGGTACAACCTTGAGAGATAGTATCCTTAAGATTCTAAATACACTCAGACCAAAGAAGATTATAATCGTCTCCTCTGCGCCACAGATAAGATATCCTGATTGCTATGGCATAGATATGTCTAAGATAAAAAACTTTGTAGCCTTCAGAGCGCTTGTAGCTTTACTCAAAGAGTCAGGGAAAGAAAACCTGCTCGAAGATACCTACGAAAAATGCCAAGCAGAATTATCTAAGAATAAAGGGGAATCATTGTCTAATCCAGTCAAAGACCTCTATGCCCTTTTCTCATACGAGCAAGTATCCGATAAAATCTGTGAACTCCTGACGCCAAAGGACTTCAAACCAGAAATCAAAGTAATCTATCAGACTGTAGCAGATCTCAATAAATCCTGTCCTGACAATTTAGGGGATTGGTATTTCTCTGGCGATTATCCTACTGAGGGCGGCATGAGAGTAGTCAATAAAGCCTTCATCAATTTTATAGAGAATGTAGACGCTAGGGCTTATATGTAGTCTTCTCGGGTCTATGGTTTTTTCGGTGCAACGCTTCACGGCACAATGGTTCACGGCATAAAGGTCTATGGTTTACGGTCTAGGGTATATGGATAGAGGCTAGTTTTTATAAGGTGCATGGTCCAACGGTAGACAGGCTTTGAGCTTAGCATTTCCCTCTCTGGAGAGGGTCGGGGAGAGGACTGGAACACTGCAGAACCACGAAGAATCACCTTCTAAATGCAAATAATTAATTCTACTTTTTTCCATTTCGAGTGACGCAAGAGCCGAGAAATCTTATTCTAATGAAAACCTCCTGATGGTCGAGGTTTGAAATGTTTGTAACCTCGATTCTCTATATGCTTGTCAAGAACAAAGTGCAAGCGCTCGACTATAGTCATCCTGCTTATCCTCAAATCCTGAAAATCATGATTCTGACATGGGATTGAGAGTGGTTGCCAGACTCTACTGTTCTTAGATAATCATCCCCGCGCCTACAGTATTATTGGTCCCTTCATCTATGAGGATTAGACTACCAGTAATTCTGTTATTTCGGTAAGCATCTTTAAAGAGGGGCTTTGTAGTTCTAAGAACCACTCTAGCCACATCATTCATCTGAATGCCATCGTGATCTGTATCTCTATGTAGTGTATTAATATTAAGCTTGTATCTGATTTCTTTGACCACACATCTCACATCCTGAGTAGTATGCATAACGCCGTACTTTCCTTTGAGTTGAAGTGGTTTATCACTGTCAAACCAAACCATCATTACTTCTATATCTTGAGTAACATCTGGCTTATTATTAGGTCTCACAATCATATCTCCTCTACTCAGATCAAAATCATCTTCGAGTAAGATAGTGACTGATTCAGGAGGGAAGGCTTTGTCCTGCTCTCCTGCTGGTCCTTTGATTGTTTTTACTTTGGAATTGAATCCAGACGGTAGAAGCAATACCTCATCACCTTTTTTGATGACACCACCAGCTACTCTTCCTGCATAACCTCTATAGTCATGGTATTCATCGCTGTAGGGTCGGACCACATACTGGACGGGAAATCTACAATCTATAAAATTCTCATCGCTGGCTATATGCACATTCTCCAGATAGTACATAAGCGTAGGTCCTTGATACCAAGATGTCTTATCAGATCTGTGAACGACATTGTCTCCCATCAGTGCTGAGATAGGAATAAAGTGGACATCTACAGTATCTAGCTTAGCTGCAAATTTTTCAAATTCATCTTGAATTTTATTATAAGCCGCTTCATCATAGTCTACCAGATCCATCTTATTAATGCAGACGACGACATGTGGTATTTGAAGTAGTGAAGCGATGATAGCATGTCTCTTGGTTTGTTCTACGACACCGTTTCTAGCATCTATAAGGATAAGGGCCACATTGGCTGAAGAAGCACCAGTAACCATGTTACGGGTATACTGTATGTGTCCTGGCGTATCAGCTATAATAAATTTTCTCTTAGGCGTAGCAAAGTATCTATAAGCGACATCTATGGTGATCCCTTGCTCCCGTTCAGATTTCAGTCCATCCGTAAGGAGCGCTAGATTCACACCTTCTTCTCCTCTTTTTTCACTGATGCGTTCTATCTGCTCATACTGGTCTTGAAAGATAGATTTACTATCGTAGAGTAATCTGCCTATGAGGGTAGACTTTCCATCATCTACAGATCCCGCTGTGGTAAACCTGAGTAATTCGCTATCTATATTATGGTCGTTTGACATGGTTGATTTCTTATTTTAATTCTAGAAGTAGCCTTTTTTCTTTCTGTCCTCCATACTGGTTTCAGAACGCTTATCATCAGTACGTCCCCCTCTCTCAGTCATTCTGGTAGTCGCTACTTCTTCTATGATTTCTTCAGTTGTTTGGGCATTAGATTTCCATACGCCGGTACAAGTCATATCACCTATCGTTCTACAACGAACCATTTCTTTATAGACTTTCTCTCCAGGCTTCTTTTCTATGTACTCACAATCTGCCAGCAACGTCCCTTCTCTTTCGAACACATCTCTTTCATGCGCATAATAAAGAGACGGCAGTTCCACCTTTTCTTCTGCCAGGTACTGCCAGACATCTAGTTCAGTCCAGTTACTTATAGGGAATACTCTGAAGTGCTCTCCCATATTGTGCTTTCCATTGAAGATGTTCCATAACTCAGGTCGTTGGTTTTTCGGATCCCACTGCCCGAACTCATCTCTATGTGAAAAGAATCGCTCCTTGGCTCTTGCTTTTTCTTCATCTCTTCTAGCACCACCGAGGGCAGCATCGTACTTTCCTTTTTCCAGACTTTCTAATAGTACAGCTGTCTGCAAACCATTTCTACTGGCATTGACACCTTTCTCCTCCGTAACCATTCTTTTATCTATGGCCTCTTGGACAGAGCCCACAATGAGCTTTGCGCCTATTTTTTCTACGAGGTCATCTCTAAATTTGATAGTTTCTGGAAAATTGTGTCCAGTATCTATATGAAGAAGTGGGAATGGAATCTTGGCAGGAAAAAAAGCTTTGTACGCTAAGTGTACCATCAAGATAGAAT
>CAZIMH010000026.1:0-19002 GCA_964540155.1 uncultured Saprospiraceae bacterium | reverse complement strand
AGAAATTCTTCATGATAATAACCTCAATCCATTATTGATGAGGTTAGCGATACTTTGGTCTTTGGCACTAAGGCCATTCAGGTGCAATATTAGCTGCTCCCTAAGCAATGGTTCTTCTGTTAATTCTATAATCTCTAGAATTAGCAACCACTCTTCCGCATACTCATTAAGTACTGTATTTCTAATTTCTTCCAGTTCAATGTTGTTTAGTGATTCAGCCTCCCTCAGATTACGTATATCTTGATAAAGTGATTCCAGTTTTGTTATCGCAGCTGTAGGTGCTGCTTTTGTAGTATGCACTTCTGAGGCTTTATAGAGATTGGGAAACGAACCGTGATCAGCACTACCCGCATAGGCAGATATAATTTTACTACCCACAACCATATTAAATATGCCTTCAGTAGGAGTGAAAAGAATCTCATCTTTATAAGTAACGGTACAATCTTGTAGCTGAATGAGCATGAGCTTTCCTTGTATGTTTCTTATCCCCGTAATATTTAGGCCCTCTACTTTGACACCGCTTTCAAATTCAAAGCTTAGCCATTTGTTATCATAGAAATTATAGGCTTTCAGGTCAAAGGGTCCCATGTCTTCTATAGCCAAGTTTATATTTTTGAGTTTGCCTAGGGGTGAACTAAATCCGTTGGGATGATCTTTGGCTCCATGTCCTATCAATTCTTTCTCACGGTAGGCGAGTGCGGTGGGTCCAGAGGTCGCAAAGTAAATGACCTTATTATCCTCATTGAGAATAGATCTGGAGAAGGTACCTGAAATCTGAAGTCCAGTATTCAGTTCTATAGAACCTACCATCTCTGATTCTATAAGTTTATTAAGGCCAAGCGCACCTCCTTTGCGCAAGCTCAGCGAATTGGCAAACTCTTCTAGCACTTCCATTAGGAATGAGAAATCGGGTGTGACAAAGAGCTGCGGTTGTGGTTTGGTGATATCAAATTCTTGATTGGCAGCGGCTATGGAATAGGGTATTTTTTTAATGTCATCTCTCATGCACCATTGGCTCTCACCAATGGAGGATAGTAGCCCAGCACCATATATTCTGGGATTGTCTGTAGTCCCTATAAGTCCATACTCTACTGTCCACCACTGAAGGTTACGCATTTGGGTCATCTCTGACATTTCTACATCTTTGGCCTGCAATTCTAGGACAACAGACTCGGCCTGTTTTATTTCTTCAGTGGTCGTAGTAGCAGATTCCTTAAGAATAGATAACTTCCTAACGGCTTCGTATAACTCTATATCATGACGAGATAGAATGGCCTTGGCACCGATGTCTCCTAGCCTTCTTAGATATTCGGCATAGTCAGGATTCGCGATTATTGGCGCATGACCTGCAGCTTCATGAATTATATCTGGTGCAGGGGTATACTCGATATGTTTAAGTTGTCTGATGTCAGAAGCGATAACCAGAACTTTGTAAGCCTGGAATTCCATAAAAGCATTCGGCGGAATAAATCCATCTACGGCAACAGCTGCCCAGCCTATTTCTTTCAGGATACGATTCATGCCATACATGGATGGAATTTGTTCTATCTCTATCCCGGTTTTCTTGAGCCCCTCCAGATATGAACCATGAGCGACTTTAGACAGGTAGTCGATATTTTGTCGGATGACATATCTCCATACAGCCTGATCTATTGAGGTATATGACTCATAGTTTTGAGGCTTGATGAATTGCTTTAAATGCTTAGGCAGTCTATCTATAAATTCATTGCTGATCGTTCTATTGGCATCACTCATATAGGGCGGTCTTTTATGATTTATTTTTTTTAGAGAATGGCTTTTATAGCATTTACTTTTTGTACCAATCTATTGAATTCTTTGAAATCAATTGTTTGTTGGCCATCTGTTGCTGCTTGGTTGGGTGTTTTGTGTATTTCGATAAGTATACCATCGCAACCAGAAGCGACGGCAGCTAAGGTCATCTGAAAAACATGCTCTCTAATGCCGATGCCATGAGATGGATCTACCACGACCGGTAAGTGTGATTTTTTCTTCAAGATAGGTACAGCATTAAGATCTAAGGTATTTCTATAACTTGTTTCAAATGTTCTGATGCCTCTCTCGCAGAGAATTATTTTCTCATTTCCATTTTTGAAAATGTATTCTGCTGAATAAAGTAATTCATCTATAGAACCACTGATGCCTCGCTTGACCAGCACAGGCTTGTCCACTTCTCCTAGCGCTTCTAGGAGATTGAAATTTTGTGCATTACGAGCCCCAACTTGGAATATATCTACGTATGGCATCATAGATTCTATTTGCTTCGCTTCCATAATTTCAGTAATTATTTTAATGCCATTTTCGCTACAAGCTTTGTAGAACATTTCCAATCCTTCATGTCCTAGACCTCTGAATGAGTAAGGACTTGTACGTGGCTTATAGACACCACCTCTCATGATTTTGACACCATTCTCTTTTAGGCATTTTACGGTATTGTCTATCTGTTCTTCACTTTCTATACTACAAGGACCTGCCATCATTTCAAAGTACCCATTTCCTATCTTGATATTATCTCCTATGTCTATTGCCGTCTGTCCAACTTTCCATTTTTGGCTCACCATCTTATGCTTCCCACTGACTCGATGGACATCTACTATACCATTTAGTTGACCTATGTTTCTAATGTCAAACTCCGTTTTGGGTGTACAGATTTGATAGTGTCCATTCTGCGTTTTTACAGGATAATAATCAATGTTTAATTCTGATAACACTCTTTTTATCTCATTGAGCTCTTTTGTGTCTATATCTTCTTTTACTTGAATGATCATATCTTTTACTTTATGCTGTTAACAAATGATATACAATTTTCCTTAAGATTATTGTTTTGTGATATATGGTTAATGAAGGCACTGCCTATTATGCCGCCTGAGGCATATTGATTTACAAATTCAAAATTTTTTCTATTCCTGATATTGAATCCTACCAGAAATGGTGTCTTTAATTTTTTAGTGTTTAATTTCTGCAGGTAGTTCTCAGCAGAATTAACCTCCTTGTTGTTTCCTGTTGTGCTAGAACTACTGACCGCATAGATAAAAGAACTGCTATGTTTATCTATCATTTGCAATCGGTCTTCGGTGGTGTTTGGCGTGACTAGAAATATATTGCTTAGCCTATGTTTGTCAAATATCTCTTTGTAATCTCTAAGGTAGATTTCTATAGGTAAGTCAGGAATGATTAATCCACTCACACCCACGCTTTCACAATTCTGCGCGAATTTTTCTATGCCAAATTGCAGGAGACTATTAAAGTAGCCCATAAGCACCAGCGGCACTTCAGTATCTATATCAGAAAGTTGTTCGAAAATTAATTCCAATGTAATTCCATTATCCAACGCCTGCATATTGCTCTTCTGTATGGTAGGTCCGTCGCTAAGTGGATCAGAATAAGGGATACCTACTTCTATGATATCTACCTTATCAGCTGACAAGGCAGGTATGATTTCTTTAAGGCTATCGAGTTGCGGATATCCTGCAGTCACGTAGATATTTAGGAGGTCTTCTGGCTTATCAGAGAAAAGTTCTTTAATGTTCATCTTCAGCAAATTTTGAGTACGTGTTAAGGTCTTTATCTCCACGTCCACTTAGATTAACAACAACAACCTCATCTTCGAAGCATTCTAACTTTTCTAAGTAGGCGAGGGCATGCGCTGATTCTAGTGCAGGAATAATACCTTCCATCCTTGCCAATAATTGAGCAGCTTTTAATGCCTCCGTATCTGTCACAGAATGATAAGTGGCTTTACCTACTTCTTCTAAGTAGGCGTGCTGTGGGCCGATGCCTGGATAATCTAGACCTGCTGAGATACTATGTGGTTCTATGACTTGTCCATCTTGAGTTTGCATCACCTTGGTCATGGAAGCATGTAATACCCCCTTAGTGCCTACTGCTAGGGTGGCTGCTGTCATACTGGTATCTACACCATGTCCTGCCGCTTCCACTCCTATTAATTTGGTGTCATCGTTGAGATAATGATAAAAAATACCCATGGCATTGCTACCCCCTCCCACACAGGCGATGATATAATCTGGATTGCTTTTAAGTTGCTTTTTGACTTCCTTACTTATGACAGATTGGAATCGGGCGACTATATCTGGATAGGGATGAGGGCCGACTACTGAGCCAATAATATAATGGGTATCTGTCGGATTGTTGATCCAATTTCTTATAGCTTCATTAGTGGCATCTTTAAGTGTCTTGCTGCCAGAGTGAACCGCCACTATATTTGCACCCAACATCTTCATGCGTTCCACATTTGGGGATTGTCTTACTATGTCTTTTGCCCCCATGAAAATATCACAGCTCATACCCATAAGACTGCACGCCGTCGCGGTGGCTACCCCATGCTGCCCAGCTCCGGTTTCAGCAATGATTCTTTGCTTACCTAGTCTTTTAGCTAGTAATATCTGACCCAACGAGTTATTTATTTTGTGAGCACCAGTATGGCAAAGATCTTCTCGCTTTAGATAGATGTTCGTGTTATAATATTTGCTTAAGCGTTTAGCAAAGTAGAGCGGCGTAGGTCTGCCTACGTAATTCCTAAGGAGCTCATCGAATTCTTTTTGGAATGATTCGCTCTGAATGAGGTCTAGATAATTATTTTGTAATTCCATGACGTTGGGATACAACATTTCTGGCACATAGGCTCCACCATAGGTGCCATAATATCCTTGATTATCTACTTGGTAATTCTTATCCATTGACTTTATTTATAAACTGTGATATGGTATTGTAATCTTTCAAGCCAGGTTCTATTTCAAATTGACTATTAAGATCTATAGCGTATAAATGAGGTAAGTTTAATTCAGATATGACCTGACTGTCATCAGGTGAGATGCCTCCTGATAGAAAGAATGGTTTGTCTAAAGCGTATTTTTCTAATAAGGTCCAATTGAATTTCTTGCCGCTGCCACCGAAGCTAGAAGTCGCTGTGTCAAATAGAAAATAATCTGCTGAGTCATAATATTCTTCTAGACGTACCCAGTCAAATTGTGCATTAATTTGGAAAGCCTTAATGACGGTAATCCCTATTGTTTTTATAGCCAGAGTTATAGAGGGTGATTCGTCACCATGTAATTGTACAGCATCTAGACCATAATCGATAATAGCAGATTTAATATCCTCTATGTCGTGGTTAACAAAAACACCTACTCTCTTGGTCTCCCTTTTTTTCTTTCTTAGATAGCTTAAGGTTCGATCATTAACAACCCGCTTTGACTTGGGATAAAAGATGAAACCAAAGTAATCTGGCTTAGCAGATTCTATGTGAGAAATATTATCAGGACGCTGCATGCCGCACACCTTAATTTTCATGACTAATATAATTGTAGTGAGCTATTATTTCTTTACATACCTTAGCTGGATAGCTAGACTTCATGAAGTGGGTGCCAATGAGAAAACCATTATATCCTGCTTCTTTTAAGGTTTTGATATCTTCTCCATTGCTTATCCCGCTTTCACTAATCTTGACCAGACGATCTGGTAAGTATTCATATAATTCAAGACTCGTGTTTATGCTTGTCTCAAAAGTTTTAAGGTTGCGATTATTTACACCGATAAGATCTATGTCACCATTGATATGTGTCTCTATCTCTTCTTTATTATGGACTTCTAGAAGCACCTCTAAGCCTATTGATTTAGCGAGGGCTGCTAATTTCTGAGCACGCTGCGGTGTAAGACAAGCTGCGATTAAGAGAATACAATCTGCACCGATGCTTTTGGATTCTATGACTTGATATTCGTCTAAGACAAAATCTTTTCTAAGTATCGGACAGTAATTAAACTTTCTGGCTATTTCTAAGTCCTGGACAGCGCCTTCAAAGAAATTCTTATCTGTCAAAATTGAAAGTGCAGAGGCTCCTGATTGCATATAAGCTATGCTCAGATGTTCTACGTCTATATCTTTTATAAAAGATTTATTGCTTGGAGAAGAACGCTTTATTTCCGCAATCACACCCACTTTATCTTTCCTTTTTAAGTACTTGGATAAAGAGACGACAGGGCTATGATAGAATATACTCTTCTCCAAACTTTTAATGGTATTATAATCTTTGGCTTTTTCTATTTCTTGTAGTTTGTCTGCAACTATCTTATCTAGGATGTTCATATGGCTAGTAATTTATTTAGTGAGTTTAGAGCATTTTTATTCTTGAGAGAAGATTGCGCTTCAGCGTAAGCATCAGAGAATGATTTATTATTATCGTAGCATTGGATAGCTAATGCGGCGTTAGCGCAGACTACCGCATTTTGCTTCTCAGTACCTTCTGTGTTTATTATTTTGGTAAATATATTTTTGGCTTCTTCTATTGAGTTTCCGCCAAGGATGTCATCTTGACTTACATGTGTATGTGTTGACGTTATAGGGTCGAAGACATATTCACTATTTGGACTGACAATTTTGGCCTTGCCAGTCAAGCTGAGTTCGTCATAGCCATCTAGGGTATGTACAATCCTGTATGAAATATCTTGAGATTCAAGTATGTACTTGTAATAGCGTTGCAGATGTAGAGAGTATACGCCGACTAATTGTTTGCTAGGGAAGGATGGATTGACCATTGGTCCTAGCATATTGAAGAACGTGCTGACACCTAATTGTTTTCTGATAGGAGCTACTTCTTTCATAGCGGGATGGAAAAGTGGGGCATGGAGAATAGTAATATTGGCTTCATCTAATTGACGCTTGAGTTTGTTCTGATCATTAGTAAATTCGAGTCCTAATGATTCCAGAACGTTAGAAGAGCCACAAATAGAACTGACGCCATAGTTGCCGTGCTTAGAGACTTTGTATCCTGCCCCTGCCACTACAAATGAAGCCAACGTACTGATATTAAAAGTGTCCTTTCCGTCTCCTCCTGTGCCACATAGATCTATATTGTCCACATCAGAAAAGTCTATTCGCACACAACGTTCTTTCAGACAGTCACTAAAACCAGACAACTCATCTACAGTAATGTTTCGCATTTTGAATACAGTGAGAAAAGAAGCGATTTGGTAATCATTGAATTGTCCCTCAGATATCCCACTTAGTACATCCTTCGCTTCCGCTCTCTCTAGTACCTCTTGTGCAAATAATTTATTGAGTATATGTTTCATTGTTTTTTGACTTCATTTATAAAATTGGATATCATTTTTTCTCCATCCTCTGTGAGTATACTTTCTGGATGAAATTGTAATCCATATAGTGATAGCGCTTCATTTTGGATAGCCATTATCTGTCCATCTTCAGATATGGCCGTAACTGTTATCTTATCTGAAATGCTTTCTGGGTTGAGACTCCATGAATGATATCGCCCTACATGGAGTTGCTGAGGAAGATCAGTAAATATGCCACTCTCTGTCTGTCTACTAATCTTAGTTTTTTTACCATGGTAGACTTCTTTTAGGTTTATCAGATCGGTGCCTAGATATTGGCCAATGGCCTGATGACCTAGACAAATACCTAGAATAGGAACTTTGCCAGCACACGTGGCGATGATATCTGGCATGTGTCCTGAAGTTTCAGGAAGCCCAGGGCCTGGTGATAACACAATGGCATCATAGGTCAAGCATTCCTCTGGTGTAATTTTATCATTCCTGATTGTATCCACGGTACTCACATAGCCCTTGAGATAATACTCAAGATTGTAAGTGAATGAATCGTAATTATCTAAGAGTAGTACTTTCATAATTTGTTGGCTTTTTCTATAGACAGTCTAATGGCTCTCACTTTATTATTGACTTCTTCTAGCTCATTTTCTGGCTTGCTTTCTGACACGATGCCTGCACCAGCCTGATATACTAGTGTATTGTTTTTACTAAGAATAGATCGGATAATAATGGCATGATTGACTTGACCATCGAATCCCAAAAACCCAACGGCACCACCGTAAAAGTTACGTGTCGTATTCTCATTATGATCTATGATTTGGAGTGCTCTGTATTTTGGTGCACCACTCAAGGTGCCTGCTGGAAAAGTATCTGCATATATATCTATTCCTGATTTATCGTTATAGATATGACCATTGACCTTACTGACAAGATGGATGACCTGCGAGAAGTATTGTATTTCAGCATAGGTGGCTACCTCTACACGGTCACTACTTTTACTAAGATCATTTCTGGCAAGGTCTACCAACATGACATGTTCGGACATTTCTTTAGGATCTGCTTTTAATGCTTCTGCTCTTCTAGTGTCCTCTTCCAAGCTATCACCTCGCTTAACTGTACCTGCAATAGGATTAATGGTGGCGATGTTCTTAGATACTTGTAATTGAGATTCAGGGGAGGATCCTAGTATTTTGAAATCGCCATAGTCCAAGTAGAACAGGTAAGGCGATGGACTTACATTACGTAAGCACCGATATAGGGTAAAGTCATCTCCTTTAAATTTCTGTCTGAATTCCCTAGACAGTACCACCTGAAAAGTATCTCCTAGTTGGCAATGCTCTACTCCCTGAGTTACCATATCCATATATCTCTGATCAGGCACATTGGAACTCTCTTCTCCTACGGATTCAAAATGAAAATGGCTATAACTATTTGCTTGCAGAATGCTGTAGACCTTATCGATATTGGTCTTGTCGTCTCTCTTTTCAAATGAATGCTCTACTATATACAAGGACTTCTTGAAATGGTCAAATATGATGACGTACTTAAAGAGTTGGTACTTGAGATCTGGATTGTCTTTTAGCGTGCTCGCCTTTGTGTTGAGCTCTATGTCTTCAAAGTATTGAACAGATTCGAAGGAAGAATATCCCCATATGCCCTGAGTGGTTATATAGAAATCTGATTCCGTCGCCTTAAAAGAATTGAGGAATTCTTTAAAACTCTGCGCGACCTCTGATCCATGCTCAGCTACTTTTGATACGCTAGGATTATCTCCAATCTGGTAGGTGTAATTGTTCTTCTTTGCTTCAAAGTTGGCTATAGGTTCTACACATATGTAACTTTTATTATCTGTTCTATTGTGATAGTCAGCACTTTCGAATAACAATGCGCCAGGAAAGTTATCTCTCAATTTATTGTATACGGCTACAGGCGTATGGAGGTCAGCCAGATATTGAGAATATTGAGTATATATTTTATAAGTCATCTTTCATTTTGAACAAAAAAAAAGACCCGCAAGAAGCGAGCCTTAATTATATATTTATTTATAAAGTGGTACTACCTCTCAGAATTTCGATCTAAAAAGTTCCACCACCAAATTGTATTAATCTGATTATGTGCTGTTATTGAAGTATGATATGTTGCTTGTTTAATCACTATTTTATAGACATTGACTACTATAACTGATTTTATTTGGTTTTGTTTTAGCAATGTATGATTTAATTATCTGACATAGGAAGCATAGAATCTCTTTTTGATGTAATTTCTTATGGATTCATGATTTTTTGTACTAAAATTTCTAAGTGAGGCAACCCTTTTAATGTTTTCTGTACATAAGAGAGTGGCGTTCTTTCCGTTTTTAAATATTGTATATTGGACTCACAAGCGAAAAAGATGGAGAAGTATGTATCCTTAGGTCTACTGATATTAATAGCAATACAATCCTTGTCTAGCTGCAAGGAAAAGGCAGCCCCCGCATCGGATATCTCTGATTACATCAGTAGTGACTTGCCTTCTGACTTCCTCGGTTTTTATCAAAAATTTCATTCAGACTCTCTCTATCAAATCTCTCATGTAATATTTCCACTAAAAGAAAAGGAAGATAAATCATTGTGGCAATTATCTGAATGGAGGATGCATAAGCCATTCGATGACTTGGGTGGACAGTACCAACAAAAATTTGCGAATCTCAACGGTATCATCATTGAGAATATATATGATGTCAAAGGATTATTTAAAATGGAAAGGCGATTTATAAAGGATACAGACGGATATAATCTTATCTATTATAACTTTACCAATGCCTTTGACGATAATGAACAATGGGAGCCAGGTCAGTAATTTTAATCTTTTTACTGTAGCACACTCTCATCCTGATATGCCTCTATAGGAGGACAAGTACAGATAAGATTTCTATCTCCATACGCATTATCTACACGTCCTACACTTGCCCAGAATTTGTAAGCCGTCTTGAGATGTGGTAACGCATATGCTGCTTGCTCACGGGTATAGCTATGTGGCCATTCATTCATAGTCAATTCCTGCAAAGTATGAGGGGCATTATTCAGCATATTGTCTTCAGCATCTAACTCACCAGTAGCAATCATTTTAATTTCCTTTCTAATCGAAAGTAATGATTCAATGAATCTATCTAGCTCCTCCAAACTCTCACTCTCAGTAGGTTCTATCATAATGGTACCTGGAACTGGAAATGAGAGGGTAGGGGCATGGAACCCATAATCAATCAGTCGCTTCGCCACATCTTCTGCACTTATACCATATTCTTTGAATTCTCTGAGATCGACTATAAGTTCATGAGCACAATGGCCATTAGATCCTGTATACAGAATATCATAGGCTTGACTCAGTTTGGTTTTGATATAGTTCGCATTTAGAATAGCGAATTCTGTGGCTTTTTTCACCCCATCATTTCCGAGCAAACGGATATAACCATATGAGATGAGTAAGATACTGGCACTGCCCCAAGCGGCTGAGGAGACTGGTGGGATAGCACTGGCAGGCATACCTTGTGTCGTCTGATGGCCTGGAAGGTAGGGAAGCAACTTTTCGTTTACGCATACTGGCCCCATGCCTGGACCACCGCCTCCATGGGGTATAGCAAAGGTTTTATGCAAGTTAAGATGGCAGCAGTCTGCGTGGATAGCTCCTGGACTTGTGAGCCCAACTTGTGCATTCATATTGGCACCATCCATATATACCAATCCGCCGGCGTCGTGCACTGAATCACAAATTTCTATAACATCCTCTTCGAAGACGCCATGCGTGGAAGGATAAGTAATCATTATGCCGGCAAGATTATCCTTGTGTTGCGCTATTTTATCTTTGAGGTCTGTCAGAGCAATATTACCCTTTTCGTCTGTGGGGGTAACGACTACTTTCATTCCTGCTATTACAGCACTCGCTGGATTGGTTCCATGAGCTGAAGATGGAATAATTACAATGTTTCTATTTTCTTCTCCTTTGTCCTTATGATAAGCCCTGATGAGCATGAGTCCTGTATATTCTCCTTGAGCACCAGAGTTGGGCTGTAGGGTACATCCAGAAAAGCCTGTTATCTCAGAAAGATAGGCTGATAGTTCTGTAAAAATTTGCTGGTACCCTTCCGTTTGATTGTGTGGCGCGAAAGGATGGATGTTTGCAAATTCTGGCCAAGATACTGGCATCAATTCTGTAGCTGCATTTAATTTCATGGTACAGCTGCCAAGCGGAATCATAGAGTGCACCAATGAAAGATCTTTACTTTCTAGTGACTTGATGTAACGCATCATTTTAGTTTCAGTATGATGAGACGAAAAAACCGGGTGGGTCAGATAAGGCGTATTACGCTTAAGTGTGTGTGGTATGCCATAATCAATGCCATTAGAATAGCCTTGGTCGTCGTTGCCAGTGAAAAGATATTTTATATCTTCAAAATCTTCCGCCGTGACGGATTCATCTATGCTCAGTGTAATCATGTTGTCACTAGCAGCGAATAGATTTATTTCTTTTTCTGCACATTTGGTAAGAATGTCTTTTCTCTCCTGATCAGATACTTCTATTGACAGGGTATCATAGAAAGAATTATTGATAACCTTATACTTTCGAGAATTGAGATAATGATGCAGCAACTTTGTTTTGGTATGAATTTCTTCTCCTATATTTTTCATCCCATCTGGTCCATGATAACAAGTATACATGGAAGCCATTATCGCGAGCAGCGCTTGCGCGGTGCAGATATTTGATGTTGCTTTTTCTCTCTTTATATGTTGCTCCCTTGTCTGCAATGCCATTCTAAGCGCAGTATGGCCATACCTATCTTTCGATATACCTATGATTCTACCAGGGATTTGTCTTTTATATTTTTCAGAGGTGGCAAAGTAGGCTGCATGAGGACCACCATATCCTAATGGAACACCAAATCTTTGGGTATTACCCACCACAATATCAGCTCCCCATGAACCAGGGGATTCAATCACAGTCAGTGCCATGAGGTCAGCAGCGACTACAAGAAGATTGTTCTTAGCATGCAATTTGTCTGTAAACGATCGGTATTCTTCTATAGACCCTATACTGTTTGGATACTGGACTAGCGCACCGAAGAACTCATCAGAAGGCTCATGTGATCGATAGTCGCCTTCCACAATTTCTATTCCTAGCGGTGCGGCTTTTCCAAGTACCACTGCTTTGGTCTGGGCAAATACATTCTGATCTACAAAGAATTTAGAGATAGGTGTTTTAGCACGCTTATTAGCAACACCGTAGGCCATGCCCATTCCTTCGGCTGCAGCTGTACCCTCATCCAGCAGTGATGCATTGGCCAGAGGCATGCCAGTCAAATCAGAGACCATCGTCTGGAAGTTGAGTAGGGCTTCTAATCTGCCTTGAGATATCTCCGCCTGGTAGGGTGTATACTGCGTATACCAAGATGGATTTTCGAAGATGGTCCTCTTGATGACAGATGGGGTGAGGGTATTGTAATATCCCTGACCGATATAACTCCTGTATACTTTATTCTTATCGGCTATTTTTTTAAGCGCTTTGAGGTATTCATATTCTGAGAGCGCCTCAGGAATATCAAGTGCTTCTTCGAATCTTATGGATTGGGGTATCGTTTCATTTATCAAAGCGTCTAACGACCCTACACCAATTGCTTTTAGCATGATGTCCATTTCCTGCTGAGATGGACCTATATGACGATCAGAAAATCTGTTCATTCTCGGTTCATTTTTATGCCTCTAAATTTACCAATAAAGATTATTTATATGTGTTTTATTAATGGACAATTCAGATGATTTTTATTCATCTATAGAACAGCCAATGCTTCATTAGGTTAGAGAATGATGCAAGTATTATGAATGCCAAATGGCGACACTCATTGCAGAGAGATAACATTAAATAATATCTAATGTGTAACTAATTAGGAGTTAGTCTATTAGCAAAAATTAGGATGGGGGGGACTGTATAAATAGCAGTAAGAAAAAAACGCTTCAGCATTGGAGCTGAAGCGTTTTTTAATTTAAAATATCTTGTAGAGAGAGGTTATTTAATCTTAAAAGCGGCTTTCACTTTTTTGACATAGTCTAGTTTCTCCCAAGTAAATGTTTCTACTGCCACAGTCTTCTTCTTTCCAGAACCGTCTTGGAAAGTGACCTTTTTCTTTTTAGATGCTCTGCCCATGTGTCCATAGGCTGCTGTCTCAGAATATATTGGCGTTCTTAGTTTAAGCCTTTGCTCTATGGCGTAAGGTCTCATATCAAAAATCTTGTCTACAAGAGCAGCTATTTGAGAATCAGATTTCTTGACATTCGCCGTGCCGTAGGTGTTGACATAGATATTGGTAGGTTTGGCGACGCCAATAGCATAAGACACCTGTACAAGTACTTCATCGCATACACCTGCTGCTACCAGGTTTTTAGCGATGTGTCTTGTCGCATATGCAGCGGATCTATCCACTTTAGATGGGTCTTTCCCTGAAAATGCGCCACCACCATGAGCGCCTTTGCCACCATAGGTGTCTACGATTATTTTTCTACCCGTTAGCCCAGTGTCTCCGTGTGGTCCACCTATGACGAACTTACCCGTAGGGTTGACATGATATTTAATTTTTCCATCTAGTAGCTTTTTAACAGAGCCCTTCACTTTCCTCCTTACACGTGGAATGACGATATTCTTGACATCTGCCTTAATCTTTCGCAGCATTTTGTCCTCTGGTCCAAAATCATCATGCTGCGTACTGACTACAATGGTATCTACTGACACTGGTTTATGATCATCAGAATATTTGATAGTTACCTGCGACTTGGAGTCTGGACGTAAGTAAGTCATCTCCTTACCATCTTTTCTGATTTTTGCCAGCTCTTGAAGAATCTTATGAGATAAATCAAGGGCAAGTGGCATATAAGTATCCGTCTCATTGGTCGCATAGCCAAACATCATACCCTGATCTCCTGCGCCTTGGTCTTCTTTCTTTTTCCGCTCTACACCCTGATTGATATCTGGTGATTGTTCGTGTATGGATGAAAAGATGCCACATGAATCAGCATCGAACATATATTCTGACTTCGTATAACCTATTCGTCGTATAACATCTCTTGCGATCTGCTGAACATCGAGGTAGGTTTTGGTTTTTACTTCGCCGGCAAGTACTACCTGCCCAGTGGTAACCAAAGTCTCACAGGCCACCTTAGAAGATTTGTCGAAGGCGATAAAGTGATCCACAAGGGCATCAGAAATTTGGTCAGCTACTTTGTCTGGGTGACCTTCAGATACGGATTCGGATGTAAATAGATAAGGCATATAGCTAAGTATGATTTTTTAAAAGAAGATAAAAATCAGATAATAAATCGGATTATTAAAAATTATTTTCAAGTATGAGATTTCCCTCCAGATATCCTTCCAGTTTGTCACCTAATTGGATAGGTCCTACGCCAGCAGGCGTACCTGTCATAATGATATCACCTGGTTCTAGTGTGAAGTATTGGGATACATGGTGAATTAAGTGGTGGATAGGGAAAATCAAATCACTGATTGTTCCAGTCTGTCTTCGCTCTCCATTGACATCCAAATTAAAGCTGAGATTACTTAAGTCGTATTGTGATTTGTCATAGAACTCGCTAAATGAAGCCGATCCATCGAAGGCTTTAGATATTTCCCAAGAGTGGCCTTTCTCTTTACAGGCTGATTGCACATCTCTAGCAGTGTAATCGACTCCCAGACCTATTTTGTCAAAATATTCCATAGAATCTGCCTCTGCAATCTGATGACCTTTTTTCGAGATCAGAAGGCATAACTCTAACTCATAGTGCAGGTTCTTGGTAAAGGAAGGGTAGACCATCTGAGCGCCCTTCCTGATGGCTGTTTCTGGCTTTAAGAAAACTAGTGGTTTTGTAGGTACTTTATTATTCAGTTCCTTGGCATGGCTTACATAATTCCTGCCGATACAGATTATTTTCATAATGTGTTTTTAACATTAGAAAGACCACAAAGTTCTTTTACTTCTCGTACGGTAGTCATGGCTTTTTTTCTGATTTCATGACTGGCGTATTTGATGTTATTTTTCACCGTCTTTTTATCGGCAGTGATGGCTTGTTTCTTTTCTACAAATTCATTGCGTAAGGCTACTAAGCTATCTGCCACAGCTTGCTTCAGGTCCGAATATTTTAGTTGCCCATCATTATAGGTGGCCATTAATTGGTCATGTACCGTTTGCTGATCAGCAGCGATCAGCAGCTGAAAGAGATTATGTATCCCAACACTCATCTGCCCTTCCGGCGTATCTCCTGAGTCTGTGACGGCACTACCAATCTGTTTTCTTATTCTGGCTTCCTCTTCGAACAGGGAGATATTATGCTTTGGTCCAGCTGATTTACTCATCTTTCGGGTAGGATCTGCCGTAGACATAATTTTTGGGGTCTTGGTTCTTAGCATCTCGGGTAGTACAAAGTATTCCTTGCCCACCTGATTATTAAAACGATTGGCAATCTCTTTAGTGAGCTCCAGATGTTGTTTTTGGTCCTCACCCACAGGAACATAATCCGCTCTATATATGAGGATGTCTGCTGCTTGTAGGACGGGGTAGTCATACAGTCCTACAGAAATAAAACCTTCCTTTCCAGCACTGTTTTGCAAGCTCTTGTCCTTAAACTGAGTCATGTTTTCTACTCTACCATAGGCAGCAAAGTTGTTCAGTATCCAGCAAAGCTCTGCGTGTTCGGGTACAAGCGATTGTATAAATAAGTGTTCCTTTTTGATTCCTACTGCTAGCAAGTTATAGATGAGTTCCCAAGTGTTTTCTTTGAGTTTCTTAGGGTTGTATGGCATAGTCATCGCGTGATAATCCACAACGCCATATAGGCAATCATACGTTTCCTGTAAATTGACCCAATTTTTGACAGCTCCAAAATAGTTGCCAAAGTGCATATCTCCAGTAGGTTGTATACAAGAGAGCACTGTTTTTCTGTCAGACATGATATAGAAATTTACTAGGGGTTAAGGCATGGCTACAATAGCCGAAATCTCAATATTGACATATTTTGGTAGAGCTGCCACTTCGACTAACTCTCTCGCTGGTGCTGTCTCTTCATCAAAGTAGGTGGCGTAGACGGCATTGATACGGCTGTAATTAGCCATATCACTCACGAATACGGATACTTTAGCAACATCTTCGAAGGAACGGCCAGCCGTGGTGAGAATAGCGCCTAGATTTTTGAGCACCTGATGCGTTTCATTCTCTATACTATCATTGACCAATTCGCCAGTGGAGGCATCCAAAGCAATCTGACCTGAAACAAATAGGACATTACCTACTTGAACCGAGTGATTATAAGGTCCTACAGGAGCGGGCGCATTTTTAGAATTGATTATTTTTTTCATGGTGGTAAAGATATGTAAGCAAAAAAAGAAAAGCCCTTTAACAGGTTATGCTAAAGGGCTTTTATTATATCATTTAGTAGTTAGTCGTCGTATTCTTCTCCAGAAATAACTTTCTTGCCCTTATAGTAAAGACTTCCTTCCGACCAATAAGCTCGGTGGTATAGATGGGGTTCGCCCGTCGTCTTACAGATAGCTATCTGTGGGATAGTTGCTTTCTTATGCGTTCTTCTTTTCCTTTTACGCTGCTTGGATATTCTACTCTTCGGATGTGCCATCGTTCAGAATTTTTTATAGTTTCAAATTTTTGAGTGCCTCGGCAAAGGCAGTATTTTCATTGTTTTCGGGACTATTATCGAGTCTGTCTATCACACTAGAATCACACTCTTTATTGTCCACCTCATCGCAGGTCTTGTGTATAGGAAGCGAAAGTAAGATACCATCATATATCAATTTTGATGTATTGTATTCTGTACTTTCAGGAAAGATATATACCACATCTTCTTCCTCCCTTTCTTCGAGATCATACTTTAGAATGATCTCATAGGTGCCATCTACGGGAAAATTTATCTTATCCATACATCTATCACAATCGATACTGATATGGCCTTTGAATTCCAGTTGGAATATCAAATGATCTGACTTTTTCTCCACCTTAGTGACTAAGGATATTTGGCCACCTTCAAAAATCGACTGTTCCAACTCTTTGAAAAAAGCGTTGTCTATATTGTTTTTGTATTCATGGTGACCGATTTTCAATCCCTTAAGTGGAATTGAAAACTGCTGAAGGACCTGCATTTTAAAGATCGTTTTTTAAAGTGGATGCAAAAGTAGTGGTTTTTTGTCAGAATCACCAAGTTTATCTCCGCTTCAAATTTCTAATATAAATACCGCCTTTATTCTTGGTATAGGGCAAAAAAAAGCCAGACTTAAAAAGTCTGGCTTTAATATATATCGTTCTGAACGATTAGTCCATTTTAGATACTTTTCCGATTTGCTTTCTTGCCCAATCTCTACCACCAAGTCCGAATGCAATTGCTGTTGCTAAACTTACACCACCTAATACAGAAGTGACTAGCGTATTCACGATGTCTCCACCGATACCGATTTGGTCTAATACCATAGAAACTACTAGGAACATAACACCGAAGTATACAATGTTTCCTACAAGGTTCGGGCTTTCAAAACCACCACCTTTAAGCGCAGCTACTGCTAAGTCTCTAAGGAAATCAGCAATGTACATACCCACTATGAGAAGGATACATCCTACTAATATTCTAGGGATAAATGCTACCGCATCCTTAAGTAACGCTGATACTTGTGATAGTTCCATGCTATCGAAAAATAGGATTAGCGTCGTTAGCATAACTATCCAGTAGCCCATTTTTCCTAACATACCTGAAGCATCGGACTTTAATCCAGCTTTAGACATAAAGCCATTTATACCTACTTTATCAGCTAGGTCATTAAATTTTACAGCTCTTAGTAACTTAATAAGAACATTTTTGAAAATTTTTGCAATGAAGTAGCCTATTATTAGTATCACAAGAGCACCTACTAACTTTGGAAGAAACCCAGTTATGTTATTAAACATTGTGCCGAATGAGTTCATGAAAGCGTCCTTAATTGAGATCACAGAATTTTCCATTTTTTAATCGTTTGATTAGTTAATTTTTTCTGAAATTAGAATTGATTGAATGGTTATTTGACGTCACTTAAGCGAGGAAGTAACGCAGGAAAGCAAATAATTTTAACATTTTTTTATTTGCAACTTTCAGGCTCGTCCTGTTGAATCATAATTCGAAAGGCTTGCCCTTGGCGAATTTTTGCATTTTTCCTGTATGGTGGGTCTTGTGCAATGACCCAGGCTGTATTCTGATTCGTGATGGCTCCACCATCTGCGATTTCTATACTTTCTAGCTTCAAACCATACTCACCCAGCAAAAAATTGAGCATGGAGTACTGTCTGCAGACAAGATTTGGCATGTCTACTTCAGCGCCATCTAATTTGCTGAGGTAAAATCCTAGGGTATCTCCTTTTGCAATCTTTACGCCACTTTTCTTGCCAGAAGCCCCTACGATAAGCCGGCCTTTGTAGTATACTTCAAGAATGTGGTCTGGTTCTCCTGAATCATGTTTGTATCCTAACACCTTAGATTTGATCTCAAGTTGTGTTAATTCGGTTTTTTTGGCCGCATACTGACCGCCATATAATTCTGAGATATTCGAAAGTGGAATCTCATCAGCGGTATACTCCGTCACGTCTACATATATCTGTCTATCTTCCTTGACAAAAGAACCACCTGGTGGATTTTGAGAGAGTATCACACCTCCTGGAATACCGACTTTGTGGATGGAATCTTTGATTATGATTTCGAAGCTTCTCTTTTTGGCGTGATTAGCCGCCTTATCATAGGGTTGGTCTATATAATTTTCCAATTCCAGCTTTTGGCCATGATTAGTGTAAAATTTTAGCCAGAGAAGGACTCCTCCAAATACTAGTACCAGTAAAAGCAGCATTAGGAGCAGGTGAAT
>CAZIMH010000025.1:0-19639 GCA_964540155.1 uncultured Saprospiraceae bacterium | reverse complement strand
GGAGATGATCCGAAATTCACGCAGCCAAAGATGTACGAGATTATCAATAATCATCCAAACCCTAGAGAAATTTATGTACAGAAGCTAATGGGAAGAGGAGATGTGGATGCTGCCCTTGCGGAGCAATTAGAGAAACAGTTTTGGGATCATCTGCAAGCCAAGTTAAATGATGTAAAAGAAAAACCCCTCGAATACAAACCGCAGAAGCAAGAGAAGGAATGGGAAGAGTTCGAACTAACTTTCGACGAGACTAAGATGCTAACCTCACCAGAAACTGGTATCCCCATGAAGCAAATCAAAGCGATTATGGGTCACCTCTCCAAAGCCCCTAATGGCATCAATCTGTTATCCAAAGTAAACAGATTGCTGAAGAACACTAATAAGTTAATAGATGCTGAGAAATGTGATTGGGCATTAGGTGAATTGATGGCCTATGGCAGTATACTACTTGAAGGGAAGGATGTCAGAATGAGTGGTCAGGATGTCAAGCGTGGCACTTTCTCCCACAGACATGCCATATTTAATGATGTAGAGAATGAACAGGAATACAATAGATTAGACGGGCTCAAAAAAGACCAAGGTAAGTTCAGAATCTTCAATAGTTTCTTGTCTGAGTTTGCTGTATTGGGATTTGAATACGGTTATTCTCTTGACAACCCGCATACGCTAGTACTCTGGGAGGCTCAGTTCGGAGATTTCTACAATGGTGCTCAGACCATAGTAGATCAGTTTATATCTGCGGGTGAGAGCAAGTGGCTCAGAAGCAGTGGGCTTGTGATGTTATTACCTCATGGAATGGAAGGACAAGGGCCAGAACACTCGAGTGCTAGACTAGAGCGCTTTCTTCAAATGACAGCGGAGGCGAATTTTACTATAGCTAATATCACTACCTCTGCCAATATATTCCATGCGCTGAGAAGGCAATTGGCTAGAACCATAAGAAAGCCACTTATTGTTATGTCTCCAAAGTCCATCTTAAGACATCCATTGGCTGTTTCTAAGTTTTCTGAATTTGCTACTGGCACAAAATTCCAGGAAGTCATAGATGACAGCGTAGTCAAAGCAAAAGATGTAAAACGACTACTGTTTTGTTCTGGAAAAGTATACTACGACCTACTTCAGGCTAGAGATAATCAGAAGAAAAAGGATATTGCTATTGTAAGATTAGAGCAATTATATCCATTCCCACAAGATCAGGTCAATGCTATTTTTGATAAATACAAGAGTGCATCTAAATACTGGGTTCAAGAAGAGTCTGCCAACATGGGGTCTTGGGATTACTTAATGAGATATTGGAGAAGAGCAGATATAGAATTGATATCTCGTTCCGCCACTGCTAGTCCAGCAACAGGATTCAAGAAAGTTCATGAAAAGCAACAAGAAGAATTGGTCAAAAGAGCATTAGGTGACTAAGCAGTTATTGCCTTCCATTATAGAAGGAAAAGGACAAACCCCAAGCTGGAAAAGACTCTCGGGTATCATCCTTTTGGACACCTAATGTCTGAGCCTTAGATAATAAGTCTATTTCGCTGAGCGGTATGTGGATATACGGTTTTATGGCGAAAGACACATTTGTATTTCCCGTAAAGTTTAGGGCCAGATTAAATCTAATGAAGTACTGATCTCTGCCATTTGGTGTATTGAACAGAAGGTTGGAATCTACCTGAGAGTTCTGAACGGTTTGCTCTATAGATACAATATTATATCCTAAGGTACTGCCCACTCCTAATAAGCCAAAATTGGATTCATAAGACAGCATTATCATATTGAATCTATAGTTAAACTCCATAGATACTGCCGATAAGCTTGCTGGACTAGGTCGACTTATACCTACTGAGCTGGTGCTCCTCGCCAAACTCTCCCAATGCATTTCTACTGAAGAAGAACTGAACTTGTATCTCAACCCGAGATTGATGCCAAAGGTCAAATTAATTGGTCTACTCGGATTATATTGATCAAACGATAAACTCGCCAGGTTATCAAATTCTTCTAGAATTCCATTACTGACTTCAGGTGAATAAAAGCCTAAGGTGTAGCCAACCTTAAGGTTTAACTGACCAGAGCATATGCCAGAACTAAACAAGACTGCAAAAAAGACGATGATTCTAACAATCCTACCGTTATCTGGCAATATCATATGATAACTTTTCTTCATAAGATAGATTGAAATAACAGATTTTAAATCAACCAAACAAACTTTAGGAAATAAATAAAAAGGAATATTTTAAAGGTCTGATCTCCAAAAAGACAGTCAATGACCAAAAAGTCGACTAACAAGAAGGGCTCTAAATATATATCACTCGACAAGAAAGAAAGTTCGCTTATAGCGCTTGCCTTTATTGTAATTGGGATTATCCTGTACGGCAGTACTATTGGTTTTGACTACGTGCTGGATGACGCCATCGTTATTACTGATAACAACTATGTAAAAGAAGGAATCAGTGGCATAGTAAACATCTTGACAACAGATAGTTTCTATGGATACTTTGGAGAACAAAAAGACCTTGTCCAAGGCGCACGATTTAGACCACTTTCACTAATTACTTTTGCACTAGAACATCAATTTTGGGGGAGTTCATCTGCTCTTAGTCATGCGATAAATGTATTGCTGTACAGCCTTACTGCATTTCTTTGCTTCCTCACCTTGCGAAGGTTATTCAAGGAAAAAACTACAAACAAAAAACTAATATACAGCGTCGCCCTACTTTCAAGCTTAATATACCTATGCCACCCTATCCATATAGAAGCGGTAGCCAATGCAAAAGGAAGAGACGAAATACTATCCATGTTATTCAGTATGTGGGCCTTTTTAGCTGCACTGAAATATGTGGACAAGGGAAAAGTCATGACCCTGATTTCTATACCCGTACTATATTTATTAGGTCTTCTGGCTAAAGAAAATACAATTACTTTTCTGGCTATTATTCCTGCGGGTGTCTACCTCTTTAGAAAGCAATCCAGAAAACAATTAGCTATAATTTTCTCTCTTCTATTAATGACCTCATTGGTGTATCTTCTTTGGAGATATCAAGTCATTGGGTATCTACTCGGCGATGAACCGTCTGATGACCTTATGAATAATTCTTTCGTAGGAATGAATAGCATTCAAAGGTATGCTACCATAATGCTTACCTTATTATTGTATCTAAAGCTATGCATCTTTCCTCATCCGCTTACCCATGATTACTATCCTTACCATATCCCAATTATGGATTTTGGAAATTGGCAAGTGTGGTTATCTATTATAATTTATTTAGCAATCGTAGTGCTGATTTTTATGTGGAGAAAGAAACGTCCTAAAATAGCTTTCAGTCTCTTCTTCTACATTGCAGCCTTATCTATCGTTTCCAACATTGTAGTCAGCATAGGCACATTCATGAATGAAAGGTTCATGTTTGCAGCTTCATTGGGTATTTGTATAATTCTTGCGAAAGGCATCCACTGGTTATCCTCTAGAATACCAGAGAAAAGACCGCTACTTATTGCAGGTGTCTCTGTAACCCTTTTAGGACTATACTCGCTAAAAACACTAACCCGTGTGCCTGCATGGAAAAATGAACTGTCACTTAATCAGGCGGCTATCAAAGTGTCCAAAAACAGTGCACGAGCAAACAGCTTCATGGCAACAGCTCTATTCAATGAGTACACTAGAACAACTGATAAGCTACAACAAAAACAACTGCTAGAAAGAGCCCTACCCCACGCTAGAAAAGCTACAGAAATACATTCCACTTATTATAATGGTTATAAGATGCAGATTGGCGTGGCTGCTGAAATATATAAGAAAGATAGAAATCTAGATGCCTTACTCAGAGATTTTAAGCCGGCTATGATTAACAGACCTCAGATTAGCTTTCTTAAAAAGTTTCTCGAATACATAAATGGAAGAGAGGATAAAAATAAATTGATGGCTTTCTATAAGGACGTATGTATCACCAATATGATAGACCAACGACAAGACTACAAATGGGCTATACAATATCTCTCTATGGCCTATAAGCTGGACCCTAATGATCCAGAAATAAGAAGAGGTTTAAGAAAGGCTTATTTAGGACTGGGAAATCTAGAGTACGCCAACAAATTCAGATAATGAATGATCCTCTTGCAGTATATAAGTTAGCTATAAGATATCTACCTGGCGTAGGTGCTATCAAAGCAAGAGATTTGATATCTTACTGTGGAGGCATTCAAGAAGTTTTCCAAGCTCGGAAAAGAAAACTTTTAAGCATACCTGGCATAGGACATAAAATTGCAGATGCTGTTTTGAAGTCAGATGCACTCAATCTTGCGGAAGAAGAATTAAAAAAAATTGAGGGGAAGAACGTTCGAATAATTTCGTTCTTAGATGAATGCTATCCCAAAAATCTCCATCATCATCCTGATGCGCCGCTTATCCTATACATCAAAGGAAATTTAGAATTTAATACAAATCGCCAAGTAGCCATCGTAGGGACCAGAAATGTTACCACCTATGGCACATTGCAATGCGAAAAAATCGTAGAACAATTACGGCAATTTAATTGCACTATAATCAGTGGACTAGCGCATGGTGTAGATACGATAGCACATAGGAAGGCAGTAGAATCAGGCATGTCAACCATTGGAGTCTTAGGCAATGGACTAAGGTCTATTTATCCAGCTGAGAATCATGACCTGGCTCGTCGGATGTTAGAGAACGGGGGTGTCATTTCGGAGTTTTCTTTTGACACCAAGCCAGATAGGGAAAATTTTCCACAGCGCAATCGCATTATAGCAGGCATGGCGGATGTAATCATTGTCATAGAATCTGCCATCAAGGGTGGCTCTATTATTACAGCAGAGTATGCTAATAACTACAATAAGGATGTATTTGCCATTCCTGGAAGATTAACTGATGATTTTTCTGCGGGTTGTAATCACCTTATCAAGACACATAAAGCCCATTTACTCAGTTCAGCAGATGACATCGCTTATATCATGAGGTGGGACAAAACTGAAGAGCCAAAGCAATTATCGCTTATGATAGACCTGCTTCCTGAGGAAGAATCTATTGTTACTGCACTCAAAAAACAGCCTGAGATAGGGCTGGATAGCTTGCATTATAAGACGAAGATGCCACTGGGTCAGCTTACCACCGTCTTATTAAATCTTGAATTTAAAGGCATTATAAAATCACTCCCTGGAAAAAAATATATCTTGAGCTATTGAAATTATCGCAACATGAGGAATCGCATATATATCACTGTACTATCAGTTATTCTTATTTGGAGTTGTAAAACCAAGCAACCCGCTACGTCAGCTCCTGTCTTCGAAAGAGAAGTGCTAGGCACTATTATAGAAGAGGAGATTAAGCCTAAAAACATTATCCTCATGATTGGTGACGGTATGGGTATGGGGCAAATTACTGCTGGGACCTATATGAATAATAATACAAGCAACTTGGAAAAATTTGAGGTCGTTGGGTTACATAAGCCTTATGCTGCAGATAATGTCATCACAGATTCTGCAGCGGCAGCTACGGCATTTGCCTGTGGGGTAAAGACTCATAATCTTGCTATAGGTGTAGATAAAGATGACAGAAAGGCGGAAACTATATTGGAGTATGCGGAGAAGAAAGGGTTAAGCACTGGCCTTGTGACTACCTCTTCTATCACCCATGCGACGCCAGCTAGTTTTATTGCACATAATCCATACAGGAAAAACTATGAGGACATTGCCGAAAATTTTCTTGACACAGAATTAGATTTGTTTGCAGGTGGTGGAAAGAAGTATTTTGACCGAAGAGAGAAAGATGACAGAAATCTGATAGAAGAATTAAAGACAAAAGGCTATACTATTCTTGACCAATTGACTGATTTTTCTGAGGCAAGATTAACCATGCAAGAATCCAAAAACTTTGGTTACTTCACAGCAGATGGCGAGCCGCTTTCTGTAGAACAAGGAAGAGATTATCTGGAGCCTGTCACCTTGGCTAGCCTCAATTACTTAAAGCAAAAATCTGGAGACAACGGATTTTTTCTAATGGTAGAAAGTGCTCAAATAGATTGGGGTGGCCATGCTAATAACTCCGATTGGATTATAGATGAATTTAAAGAATTCAATCAAGTCATAGGTAGGGTCCTAGCCTGGGCAGAAGCAGATGAAGAGACTCTCGTTATTGTAACTGCGGATCATGAAACTGGCGGGTATACTATACAACCTGGTAGTACAATGGACACATTAAAAACAGCATTTACAACAGAAAAACATTCAGGTGATTTTATACCTGTTTTTGCCTCAGGACCAAAAGCAGATTTGTTTTCTGGTATTTATGAGAATACGGCTATCTTCCATAAGATGAAAGAAGCGTGGAGTAAGGAAGAATAAATTCTATGCGTTTCTAAAATCACAACTGACCAGATGGTCATTGACCATACCTACGGCTTGCATAAAAGCATACATAATTGTAGGTCCGACAAATTTAAAACCGCGTTTTTTAAGGTCCTTAGAAATTTGTAAACTGAGCGGTGTCTGAGCCGGCACATCATCCATTGTTTTTGGCTTATTCACGATGGGTTTTCCGTCTACGTAGTCCCACAAAAAATCAGACAAGCTCTTTTCTTTGGATAATTCATGATAGGCTTTCGCATTCGTAATTACAGAATTTATCTTTAGCTTATTACGTATAATGCCTTTATCATTGACCAGCCGATTTCTATCCTTATCAGTATACTTTCTTATCTTATTGATATTCCAACCATCAAAGGCCTTTTCATAAGATTCTACTCTAATAAGGACATTATACCAATTGAGCCCAGCTTGTGCCCCTTCTAAATTCAGAAACTCGAATAATTTCTTGTCATCATATACTGGCTTTCCCCACACATTGTCATGGTAGGCCATATAAATATCATCCTTAAGACACCAATTACATCGCTTCATTATTCTTGTTCTTTGCGATTAAATAGTAAACAGCAGTAGTCAAATAATTTCTCAAATATGGTAATTTTCTAATAAGCCCAAATTGCTTCCTTGGCTTAAGTCCAAATTTCTTTTCATAGATAGGATTTATTAGAAAATGCTGGCTAACATTAATACTAAATCCAGCGTTCTCTGTGATACGTTCAAATCTTTCTATGGATATGCCTGTCTCTTTTATCTCCATCAGTTCCTGAAGCTGAGAAGGTCTCTCATTGGTACTTTTAATTATCCATTTATAAATAGACCGTGGCAACAGATGAAAATATGGCAACACCTTTAATACCCTATTAGAGCAAATTTGTTGGTGTCCACCAAAAGGCATTTGCCAAGGAGGGAATCCAAAAAATACTCTGCCCCCTGGAAGTAAAAAGGCCCCTAATTGCTTAAGAAATTTTTCTTGGTCGAAGATATGTTCTATAACATCTTTAAGGATTATCAGATCATACTGATGGTTATCTTTGATTGGGTCTATGTCATATATATTGCTTGATATAATTTCGACCTTGCCCTTTGCTATATCTTCAGAAAGAAATTCTTTAGCTAACCGCACTCTATTCTCATTGAGCTCTATCCCTACCCCTTCACAACCCCTATCTATAAATGCCTTAAGAACTCCTGCCTCAGCACATCCTACCTCTAAAACTCTTGAGGAAGGTTTTATCGGACCACTGTCCTCTATAAAAGGGATTACCCAATTCTGACCTATATCATACTGCCACTGGAAATACCTTTTCTTATCCTTATGAAATTCGTACATATGCTATTAGCTAGCTATAGCTACAATTAAGTGCAAAGGTATCTCTTTTATTAGCTAATATTATTGCCTTAGTACATATGTATTAGAGGAGTGCCCCTTCATATATTTTAAAAGTTTAACAGGCCCTTAACCTACACTAATCGTATATTTATTGGGTGAAATTTCTTAAAGGATAAATCAAACTATGAAATACCTAATAACAATCATTCTCTTCTCTATTACGCTAGGAATTAATGCTCAGGCGACGAATATTCGTGTAACCAATCAGTCTGTTGATAAAATCAATTGGATGAGTTGGGAAGAAGCTATGGCTGCCAATAAAGTCGAGCCTAGAAAAATCTTTGTAGACATATATACTGATTGGTGTGGATGGTGTAAGAAAATGGACTCAACAACTTTTGTAGATTCTGAAGTAGTAACAGAGATGAATGAATCATTCTATGCGGTTAAGTTTGATGCAGAACAAAAGGAAGACATCACCTTTAATGATGCCGTCTTTAGCTTTGTCAAGAATGGAAGACGTGGCGCTCATCAGTTAGCATATGCATTAGTGGATGGAAGAATGAGTTATCCTTCATTTGTATTACTTGACGAAAATTTTAATAGAGTAATGTTAGCTCCTGGCTATCAAACACCAGATAAACTTATGCCTCAATTACAGTACACGAGTACTGAAGCTTATAAAACACAAAATTTTCAAGAATTCACTCCCGCTAATAAATAAGTCGGTTAACGAATCAAGTTAAAATAAAAAAAAGGCTCTGAATTATCGGAGCCTTTTTTTCTTCTAATCATCGGAAATTATATCCATAAATCTGTTTATCTCAGTTTGAAATCAATCGTTATATCTCCACATTGCTCAGCCATACTGCTCTTTGTAAACACATACTTCTTTGCACTTTTCATTGCCAGCTCTATTAAGTGACTGTCAGTCGTTGTTGAGCCTTTTTGAGTGAAGGTCGATTTGATGACCTTGCCTTGCGCATTCACACAAATATTTACCACAACTTTTCCTGTACGCTGGGTATTATCAGCTATCTGAGGCGCGAATACTACCGCTCTATCTCCCAATCCATTCCCTGCTCTTCCAGTACCTGTAGTCATACCCTCCAAAGCAGAAGCATCTGGCTTGCCATCAGGTCTACCTTTTGATGGTTCACCACTTCCATTCGCCTTGCTCATTAGGTTATTGAATTTATTTTTTGCGGATGCTTTTTTAGCTGCTTTTCTCGCTTCTTCTTCCGCCTTTCGTCTAGCTTCCTCTGCTTCTGCCTCAGCTTTCGCTTTTGCCTCTGCCTCAGCCTTGGCTTTCGCCTCCGCTTTTTCCTTTGCCTTTTTCACTTTTTCTAAGTCTTCCTGTGTCTCTTCTTTCACCTTTTCTTTTACAGCTACAACAGGGCTTTCCTTTTTAGTCACCGTCTCGGATACAATTTTGACTGGTGTTGCTTTTATGGGTTTGGACGGAACTGGCTTAGACGGAGGTGCTGCCTTTTTGGGTTTAGATAACTTTTCAGCTTGACTGGAAGCGGGTGCAGGCGTACTTTTCTTTCTAGACTTTACATCTATATCACCAAGAGCCACTTTTATTCCCTGAAATTGGGGTGGGTCTGGCTGTTTTTGGACAGCACTAATAATGGGGATAAGTAGTAAGAGAAGTAATAAGATATGCACGACGATACTGATAGAGATGCTATCTCTCTTTTGTCGTTGTTCTTCTATTCTGACAGAACTTGCCATAATCAGGTTTCTTTTGTCGGCCATTGGGAGGCCACTATTTTCATTACTCACACCTGAAAAGACAATTGATATTGGATTTCACAATGGTGACACCCATATTATCTTATTATCAAAATCAGGTATATTTAAAATACTGATAATCAGACTACAATAATCGAACCAAACTAAGATTAATCGATATAATAATCTTCTAAATGTCTTGGAGACAAGAAACAGTTGATAATGAGGGAGTTAGGCTATTTAGGGTCTGCGGTGACCGCATCTATTTTATACCTATAGGCCATATCATAGATGGCGATGACAGGTAAATTAGATACGCCTTTTCTTGGCATGATGACAACGGAAACTTTATCAGTTTTCCGTTTGCGTTCTCTGACCTTCTTCTCGATAGAACTCATACTCGCAGAAGCGCCATCTAGGGTATAGGTCCCATTTTTATTTATAACAACCTGTAGTGGTGGATACTTAGGCTGTACATCATTCTTTGTATTTGATTGGCCTGGTAACCTGAGGTTCAGTCCATTAGGAATAACCATAGAAGAAGTCAACATGAAAAAAATCAGTAATAGAAATATGATATCAGTCAATGATGACATGCTAAATTCAGCACTAACCTTTGTTCTTTTTTTCATACCCATAAGACCAATTATTTAGGGGGTTGTGTTGCGATATGCGCATCTATTCCAAGAGAATTGGCCAAGACCATCATCTCATACATTTTGTCCCATGTTACATTAGCCTCTGCTACGATAGCCAAATCCGCATTCTCTTTATTACTCATACCGGCGAGGGTAGATTTCACTTTTGATCGCAACTTAGACTTAGAGATTGTTTTGCCATTGAATGATAACCCGCCATCCTTCGTTAGCATTACAATCAAATCACTTGGCGCCACTGTAGTACTGCTGGACTCAGGCAAGGGTATATTTATTTGAACCATAGAGGATGTAAGCATGAAGAATATCAATAATAGGAAGATGATATCCGTCAGAGAAGACATACTAAATTCAGCACTTACTTTAGATCTCTTTTTCATGCTTTATGTGGCTTTTAAAAATTTAGGCCGTAGGTTCTTGCAATAAATCCATGAATTCAGTGGCCGTCATCTCCATCTTATTAATGGCTTTGTCCACTTGGGATACTAGATAATTATATCCCACAAATGAGATAATACCTATAAACAACCCAAATGCTGTCGTTATTAAGGCAGTATAAATACCACCTGCTAATACATCGGGTGTTACATTCTGCTCACTTGCCATCTTGTAAAAGGCTAGTATCATACCTGTTACCGTCCCGAAGAATCCTATCATAGGTGCTGCGCCCGATATACTGGCTAGCGAAGAAAGGTTCTTTTCTAATTTGAATATTTCCAGGTTACCTACGTTTTCTATCGCTGCATCTATATCTCTCAGTGGCTTGCCTATTCTGGCTATCCCCTTCTCTACCATCCTTGCGTAAGGTGAATTAACACCAGCTAACATAGCTTTAGCACCGGCAATATTACCAGATGTTACTGCAGCTCTAATGTTATTCATAAAACTGTCATCTATCTGTGTGGCCTTTTTAATGGTAAAGTACCTTTCCAAAAACAGATATAGAGCAAGAATAGATAGTACCAAAAGAATAACATTGATAGCGATTCCTAGTGCACCTCCTTGAGTAAGAATATCTATAACATTCTTTACATTCAACCCTGCTTCTTCGTCAGCAGCTTGGAGGAAAAAACCTAAATAGGTCATAAGTAATTTTTAATGTTGGATGATAAACGATGCAATAGCATCCGAAATTATAATACCCACAAAGTTAGCTATTAAAAAACATATTACAAATTTTTATTATTTGTTTAGCCTTCTGTAGTGTTTAAGTGGTATATAAATCTTAGAAGCTGCCTTAAATTAACAGCTTTAGATGCCTATCAAATTCGAAAAACTCGTTCCTTTGTGCTTTTAAAATGATTAGCACACATATATATGGCAAAGATTCTTATCAATGACGGTTTACACCCTTCTGGCCTTGCAAAATTGGAAGCTGCGGGGCATGATATAGACAATATAAAGATTCCACAAGCAGAATTGATGGAGAAATTGCCAGCATATGATGCTATCTGTGTGAGAAGTGCTACCAAAGTAAGAACGGATCTTATAGAAGCCTGCCCAAATCTCAAGGCAATCGGCAGAGGTGGTGTTGGTTTGGATAATATAGACGTGGATTTTGCCAGATCTAAAGGAGTGACCGTACTCAATACACCAGCAGCTTCATCAAGGTCCGTAGCAGAATTGGCTTTTGCGCATCTGATGAGTACTGCAAGATTTGTGTATAAATCCAATAGGTATATGCCCAAAGATGGTCGGGAAGAATTCAAAGCCCTAAAGAAATCCTACTCTAAGGGATTTGAACTAAAAGGTAAGACAATAGGGATAATAGGAATGGGTAGAATAGGAAGAGAATCTGCAAAAATAGCCTTGGCAATGGGCATGAAAGTCCTTGGTGTAGATCCATTTGCTCAAAATCCAGAAGTTACAATTTCCTTAGGTGATCAATTAGTCACTATGAATATAGACATAGTAGATATGGACACCATGTTAAGCCAAGCAGATGTTATCTCTTTGCATATTCCTTTTGGTGGAGCACCTGTTCTATCCAATTCTGAATTTGCTAAAATGAAAGATGGCGTCATTCTAATCAATGCTTCCAGAGGTGGTACTGTGGATGAAGCAGCACTCCTAGAAGCATTAAATTCAGATAAAGTAGCTGCAGCAGGTCTGGATGTGTTCGAAAACGAACCTACTCCACTAGCTGAACTGATTCAACATCCTAATGTATCATGTACACCTCATATCGGTGCATCTACAAATGAAGCGCAAGAAAATATAGGAACAGAGCTGGCTGATAAGCTTATAGAAGTATTGGGATAAGTTACTTTTATCCTTCCTCGAAAGCCTTCGTCATTTCTCTTTGTTTATCTCTGACATAGCCCATGATTTCTAAATCGAAAAACAAGCAGGTATTTGGCAAAATATTTTCTCTATCTCCAGTTTTACCATAGGCCAAATGAGATGGGATAACCACTTTTGCTTTATCACCCATCCTCATCTTAAGTAATACTTCATTCCAGCCTTCTATAGAAGAGCCCACATTCAGTGATTTAGGTCCTCCACGAAGCAATGAACTTTCTAAAATTTTTCCATCTAGGAAATAACCAGTGTACTGCACTCTAATTGCATCACCAAATCTGATGGAATCTCCTCTATTGTAACTATATATCTTGTGGAACAGGCCAGATTCTTGTCGATCCAATTCCATTTCGTTTGCAACGGCAAATTTTATAATGGCATTATTATCCTTCTGCGCTTGTGTGGCAGGATATTCCATATAAGTCCTCATTAACACTTCCGTTATACTATCTGCTCTAATCTTTGCCTCTGATAGTATCGGGATAATATTCTTAGTATCTATGCTCGGATTTGAAGGTGCTGCTGCTTCTGGACGACAAGCTGTTATCAGCGCAGCGAGAACAAACAACACTAGAAGCTTTAGTAATTTCATTTTCCTTACAATAGGTTTATTCTATTAACGTGTACCGAGTGGCAGTGTTTCAAGGTCAAAGATAAGTGGCATGTTAGGTCCTACAAATCCTCTAAATCCATTTGGCCCATATGCCAAATGAGACGGTATGAGCAATTGTGCTTTGGTACCCGCATTCATCATTTTAAGTGCTTCATTCCAGCCAGGAATCATCATACCTACGTTAAAAGAGAGTGGCTTACCTCTATTATAGCTGGAATCAAAAATTTTACCGTCTAGAAAATAACCTGAATAATTAGCTGAAACAGGTTGATTGTGTACATAAAGTGGCCCCTTCCCTTCCTTGTGAATTATGTAATACAGTCCAGACTGGGTTTTCTTTACATCAATATTATTCTTCACAGCATACTCTATAAGGGCATTTTCATCTTTTTGTGCTTGGGTAACTGGGTCTCCATGGAAGTTCGAATACAAACGTTGGGCTAATGCAGAATTGGAAGCCTTCTTGACTACCTCTTTCGTATTAGTATTAGATACCGTCTTTTTATCGTCTGTGACACATGACACAACCATCAGCATGGCTGAGAACACCATAATTACGATTAGATACTTATCCATTATTATTCAGTATTTTATAATTTTCTGATGCTAAGATACACCTTCCTTTTCTTTGAGTAGTAATGTTATATTTACACATTATTGGAAATTCTTATATCTAAACTTATTGGTATCAAGCATGTTTAAATCTTCATACTTTAATGGTCTGTTTTTAGGTGTTGCGCTGATAATTTCCACCTATGTTATTTATTTAGCAAATAAAGCGCTCTTTTTTAGTTCTAAATCTATATTACTAATCATCTTCATCCTACTCATTGTAAAATCTGGACTAGAAGCTAGGAAAGCAAATGGGGGGTTCATTTCCTTTGGCCAAATATTCAAGAATATGTTTGTTACAGGCGCTATTGGTGTGGCCATATGTACTCCTTTCGAATACATTATGATGAATTTTATAGATCCTGGATTGATAGACATTTACCGCGATATATTAGTAGAATCAGCTGAGCTAACGAGGGAGATTATGGAAGATCATTTTGGAGATATAGCTGTTGAACGGGCAGACAAGGAAATTGAGAAAATTGAAAATACAAACCCATTCAGTTTAGCAAATACGTTCAAAGGTTTCCTTGTGAAGATGATAGCTCCAGTGGCACTTCTCAGTGCCCTATTTGGACTAATCCTCAAAAAACCTGGGAGTAACAATTCAGACGACTCCAAAAATAAACAAGAGCGCTATATCGTAAATAAGTAAATTAGGTAGCTACACTAGATGCAAGTATCCATAGTTATTCCACTATACAACGAAGAAGAGTCTCTCCCAGATTTGGTACATTGGATAGATAATTCTATAGGTAAGACTTTTACTTATGAAATGATTATGGTAGATGATGGAAGTACAGATAATTCATGGTCTGTGCTTAAAGAGTTGAAATCTACCTATAGTAATATTATCGGCATCAAGTTTAGACGCAATTATGGTAAATCAGCAGCCTTAAATGTAGGTTTCGGAGAAGCGAAAGGTGACGTTGTAATCACAATGGACGCCGACCTTCAAGATAGTCCAGAAGAAATTCCAGCGCTGTACGACATGATAGTCAAAGAAGGGTATGACTTGGTATCTGGATGGAAAAAAGAACGCCATGACCCTATCACAAAAACGATTCCCACCAAGTTATATAACTGGGCAACAAGAAAGATGTCTGGGATAAAATTAAATGACATGAATTGTGGGCTAAAGGCTTACCATCATGACGTGGTAAAAAATATAGAAGTCTACGGAGAGATGCACAGATATATTCCAGTCATTGCCAAGGCGGAAGGCTTCGATAAAATCGGAGAAAAAGTAGTGGCTCACCAAGCAAGAAAATATGGTGTTACCAAATTTGGTATCAATCGATTTAGCCGAGGCTTACTAGATTTGATGTCTATCTCATTTATGAGTCGTTTTGGAAAACGGCCAATGCATTTTTTTGGAAGTGTAGGCCTTTTGTTTACAGTCTTAGGTACAACCTTACTAACTATACTTACCATCCAGAAACTGATATATAAAGTTATTGGAATTGCGAGCAGACCTATGTTCTTTTTGGGCATGCTATTAGTGATCGTAGGTATTCAGTTATTTATAACAGGATTTTTAGCGGAAATGATTTCTCGTAATAGTCCTAATAGGAATAAGTACGCCATATCCCAAAAGATATAAGATGTCTAGGAAAATTGTATTTATTGGACCAGCCTATCCTTACAGAGGAGGGATAGCTGCATTCAATGAGAATCTGGCTACGACATTTCAAAACCATGGATGGGAATGTAAAATTTTTACATTCACCCAACAGTATCCAAATTTGTTGTTCCCCGGCAAGACACAAATCACCACAGAAGACCCCAAACCTAATCTGACTATAGAGAGAGGTATCTTCAGTATGAATCCACTCAACTGGCTCAAAGTGTCAAAGCAAATTGTAAAGGAAACACCAGAGCTGGTCATCACCCAATATTGGATGCCATTTATGGCACCTGCATTCGGCACCATCTTACGCGGCATCAAGAAGGAATTACCGAATGTAAAAATCATTACGATCGTTCATAACTTCAAGCCCCACGAAAGTCGTATAGGAGATAAGCAATTGAATAAGTACATCTCTAATAGAACTGACTTACTAGTGTGTTTGTCAGATTCCGTAGAGAAGGAGATTAAAGCGACCATTCAAAACAAACCTGTCCTAAAATTATTTCACCCTATCTATGACCATTATGGGGAAAAGCTTCCTCAAAATATAGCCAAGGAGAAAATGGGTTGGTCTTCTTCTACCAAATACCTAGTCTTCTTTGGATTAGTAAGAGCATACAAAGGCTTAGATGTTTTATTGGAAGGCCTGCAGCATCTTTCTGCCCATCATGATTATAAACTAGTCATTGCTGGAGAGTTCTATCAGGATGAGGAAAAATATAGAAAGCAAATATCAGAACTGGGCTTAGAGGACAAAGTGATTATAAGAAATGAGTATATTCCCAATGATGAAATTCCATCCTTATTCTGTGGTGCTTCTGCCATCGTTCTACCCTATCGGACTGCTACTCAGAGTGGTGTAGTTCCTATTGCCTTGCATTTTGAAAAACATGTCATCGTAACGCGTGTGGGTAGTCTTGCCGGGATTATAGAAAAGCATCAACTTGGTGTCGTCATAGAGCCTAACTCGAAGGCTATAGGTACAGCTATAGAGAGTTACCTTAATGATGAAATAGAATTAAAGTCTGATTTTGAGACTATTAAAGATGATTTATCATGGAGTACATTCTACTCACATTTATTAGACAAGACAAATAGTCATGAACTATAGCCACATCAATGATAAGATAGCTGACCATCTTTCTCTTATCCAAAAGATTCAGTCTGACAAATCGATTCAGAAGAACATTCAAGGGGCTGTAAAGCTGATTTCAAAAATTCTAAAAAAGAAACACAGCATTCATTTTTGTGGCAACGGTGGCAGTGCTGCTGATGCCGCACACCTAGCTGCTGAATTGAGTGGTAGATATCTAATGAATCGTCCAGCACTCCCCGCAGAGGCACTACACACTAATGGCGCAGCTATCACAGCTATATCAAACGACTATGGTTATGACAAAGTCTTTTCAAGGTTACTAGAGGCCAAAGCAAAACCTAACGACATCCTATACCTGATGTCTACTTCTGGCCAATCAAAGAATATTAAATCCGTTCTATCTACTGCTTTAAAAATGAACCTGTCAGTCATTGCTATTACTGGCAAAACAAAATCTACCGTCTATTCCAAAGCAGATATTCATTTAATAATTCCTTCCAATGAAACGCCACGAATACAAGAGGCAATGATGCTTATCGGACACATAATTTGTGGAGGCGTGGAAAAGAAGTTATTCTGATGAGCTACTCTAACCACAAACTCCTTACACAGGATGGTCTTAAGCTACATACGCATCAGTGGACAATAGATAAACCTAAAGCACAAATACTTTTTGTTCATGGATATTGCGAGCACGCAGGCCGGTACACAAGCGAAGCCCAGTTCTTCAATGAGGCAGGCTATGATTTTCATGCCTATGATCAGCGGCATCATGGATTATCTGAAGGCAGTCCAAAATCCTATATTCAGGAATTCAGCAGTTATATAGATGATTTAGAATTATTTATAAAATCAAAAGCCAGTAATGACAATGCTGTTATCCTTATGGCTCACAGTATGGGAAGTTTGGTCATGGTTTCATATCTACTTGAAAGAACTCCATCATTACCTCAACTTAAAGGCATCGTGCTTTCCGCACCCTTTCTACAACCAGACAGAAACACTGCACCAATATTACAGAAGCTTGCTGTAGTCATCGGGACGCTTCTCCCAAAACTCAAAACCGTGGGCATAGATACTAATGCCATATCTAGAGATGAAAATGAAGTGAATAAGTATGTCAATGATCCGCTTAACTATGCAGGGAAAATATTTGCAAGATCAGGTTATCAATTGCTCAGACAGATGAAACAAATCAGGAAGAAATTTCACAAGCTTACCCTTCCGATTCTTATCATGCACGGTACTGATGACAAACTGGCTGAGATAGGTGGCAGCCAAATGTTGTATGATTTATGTTCTAGTGAAGACAAAGAATTCATAGTGCTTAAGGATTACAAACATGAGATCACAAGAGACTTGGACCACCTTTATGTACGGGAGACAATGCAGTCGTGGATGGACGAAAGAATCACTGCTTAAAAAAGTAAAGCCCATGAAAGTGAAGAAACTAATTTGCAAGTCACTGTACTTATACTTGTTTTGGATTGGCGTATGTCTTCCTCTATCCTGCAAACAAGGCACAGTCTCTCCAAGCAAGGCACCTACAGCTCTAATAGAAGATGCAAAGTGGAAGTCTGAGCTTGTCCAACTAGAAAAACTCCCAGCAAATGGTCTGACCACCGATACGCCAACAATGATACTTTTGCATGGGCTTGGCAGTAATGAAAAAGACCTATTCTCATTTGCACAGCATTTTAGCCCAGAGTGGTTGGTGCTTAGCCTTAGGGGTCCGCTCAATATAGGTGAAGATAGATTCAGTTGGTTTCAGTTACAGCGTAGTCAATTAGGCTGGACTTATAACTTCGAAGATGTAATCACTGCAAGAGAATTAGTGGCCAGGCATATAGGTGAAGCAATAGAAAAATACAAACTCAACCCTAATAATATCTGTCTTGGCGGGTTCAGTCAAGGCGCTATTTTATCATTGGCTACCGGTCTGAAATATCCTGATAAGATTAGAGGGATAGTTTCATTGTCTGGACATCTGTATCCAGAGATCAAAAATGATATGGCAAATTACACGGCGCTGAGTGATTCTAAACTATTCATTTCTCATGGCAACCTAGACCAAGTATTGCCTCCTGAACCGATGAGAACTTCTGTCAATGAACTAAAGGGGCTCGGGCTCCAAGTCAGTGATTTTTGGTATGACTCCCAACATACTATATCGTCAGAAAATTTTAGAGACTTATTGCGTTGGTTAAAAAAAGAGTTTTCTGAATAAACCAATAATCTAGCACGATGACTCTGCGACAGATACGCCAGCAAAACACTGAAGAATATTGGAATATATTGACACATGGAATTGGTATTCCCATTACTGCTATTGTCATGATATATATGCTGATAGATATCCAGCCGGGTTTTGACAAAAAGTTAATGTCAATACTATTAATGGGTTTCAGTTCAATGTTGGTATACACAACTTCTACTCTCTACCATTACTATTGGGATAAATCATATATACAAAGACTTCGGACGATAGACCATATTAGTATCTACTTCCTCATCGCAGGATCTTACACACCATTTCTTTTATTTCTTTTCGATCATGAAACGGGGGGAACCTTATTAAAAATCATATGGGGTTTAGCTGCCTTTGGGACTATTTACAAATTATTCTATACAGGAAAATATGAGAACCTCTCTCTCTCCTTTTACATATTGATGGGATGCACTATTTTTTTGGAGTACAGTCATTTTGTATTGAATACACCTTCCCATACGCTGAAACTTGTCACCATTGGTGGCTTACTGTATCTCATAGGTGTTATTTTCTATAGATGGAAAAAGTTAAAATACAATCACGCTATATGGCACATTTTTGTATTGGCAGCAAACTTGTTTCATTTTGCAGCTATATATACACTTATAGAGTGAATAGAATATTTTTAATCACCCGAATCTTTTGATGACGCGTCTACATCGATACTTAAGTCCTGCTGTTCCATTTTCAAGATGATCTCTCACAACAGCCACCAAATCCTCTTGCAATTCTGGGTACTTAGCGGCGATGACCTCTAATATATTTACCGAATAACATCTAATAGCTACAGCCGTTTTCGTGTCTTCGAGATAATTCATGCATCTGTCAAATATTTCACCTTCTAACTCCTCCGGAATATCCAATTCAGATATGACCTTGACCGTATTTCTAACAACAGCATTATGGGATGCATTATCTAGGTTAGCCAACATTTTTTCTAGATAGGGATAAATCAGTTTAGGCTTCTGAGAACCTATTTCTCCAAGGGCCCAGGCAGACCTCTGATTATATCTCCATTCTTCATGAAAG
>CAZIMH010000024.1:0-20637 GCA_964540155.1 uncultured Saprospiraceae bacterium | reverse complement strand
AAAATGAAGTACCAGCTAACTGGTGAGTATGATTTGAAAATTGATGCGAAAGGTCGCATCAAAATGCCAACGAATCTACTTAAGCAGTTAACAGTTTCGACAGGGACGGATGGTAATTACAGTTTTGTAGTCAACAGAGGATATGAAAATCATTTGATACTATATCCTCAAGATGTATGGGAAAAAAAGACGAAAGAATTAAACCGTCTCAACATCAATATTAAAAAGAACAGGCAAGCATTGAGATACATGTATCGGGGTGCCACGCAAATAAATGCGGATAACTCTGATAGAGTATTACTGCCAAAAAATTTGATTTCATACGCAGGTATCAAGAAAGAAGTTGTCTTGTTCGCCTACTTGGATCAGATAGAAATTTGGGCAAAAGATGCATACCAGGATATGATTGATCAGGAGCCTGAAGACTTTTCAGCATTAGCAGAAGAGGTCTTTGGGGGACAAGCAAGCATGCAGGATCAAGAAGATGAGTGATTATCACACACCTGTCATGCTTAATGAATCAATTGATGAATTGGTTATAAATCCAGATGGAATTTACGTCGATGTCACTTTTGGTGGCGGCGGACATTCTGAGGAGATACTTAATAGGTTGAGTGCCAAAGGGCGCTTGATGGTTTTTGATCAGGATGGAGAGGCGAGTCTTAACTCTATAAATGATGCGCGGATAATATTTGTCCCATCTAATTTTAGATTCATATATCGCTATTGGAAATGGTCTAATCTAAGTAAGGTAGATGGTATACTAGCAGACTTAGGTGTTTCATCACATCAGTTTGATGTTGATTATAGAGGATTTTCATACAGGTATACTTCTGAGTTAGACATGCGGATGAATCAGAAAAGTTCATTGACTGCACATACTGTGATTTCTGAATATTCTTTTGATCAGTTGAAAGAAATTTTTTCCAGATATGGAGAGATAAGGAATTCAAAGAAGCTGGCAGGGATGCTTGTGGATGTGCGAAGCGGGCAGGAAATACTCACTACGTCTAAGTTAAATGAGGTGTTGGAAAATGTGATAGTTGGAGACAGAAACAAATATTTAGCGCAGGTGTATCAGGCATTAAGGATAGAGGTGAATCAAGAAATCCAAAGTTTGGAAGACTTGCTCAGAGACTCTCTTAAAGTATTAAAGAATGATGCACGGTTTGTAGTGATAAGTTATCATTCTCTAGAAGATAGATTGGTCAAACGATTTTTTAGGAGTGGAAGATTAGACGGAGAAATACCTAAGGATGACTATGGGAAATCCCTCTCACAAATGAAGCAGCTAGGAAAATTAAGATTGCCTAGTCAAGAAGAACAAAAAATTAATCCCAGATCGAAGAGTGCGAAAATGAGAGTGGGAGTGAGAATAAAATAAATCAATAGTCAGTGAAAATTATTCTAAGGAATACAGGATTTATCGTTTTGCTTACCTTTTTAAGCATAGCATACATTTTTAATTCACATTGTGCAGTAAGAAAGTTGAGAAAAATAGTGCAGCTTGAAAAGCGAGTGGAAGAAGCAAAATTTGAATTTCAAGCTGTCAAAAGTGACATCAATTTTAAGTGCACAGAATCACAATTGGCAAAGAGTTTAGAGTCTGAGGGGCTGATTAAGAATGAAGAGGCTTTGATTTTAATTGACTCAGAAAGCTGACAAACGGACAGATGTAGATGGAGAGAAGAAACGAACTATTGACAAGAGTTTACTTGATTTTCTTTGTATTTGTCTTGTCTTCAATAACTATAATAATCAAGGTCGTAAAGACGGCTGTGGTAGAAGGAGAAAAGTGGCGTTCTCTTGGTGGTAAAAACATCAAGATGATAGATGTAGAAGGAGAGAGAGGAAATATCTATTGTTCCAATGGAAATTTACTCGCAACGTCGCTTCCTTATTTTGACATAAAAGTAGATTTATTAACGTCTAGAGATGCTGACTTTGATAGCAACATTGATGAATTATCTCAAAGGCTTTCTCAGAATTTCGGTGGCACAGCTCACAGTTGGTCTTCGAAATTGGTTAAAGCTCGTAGATTAGGTAAAGTAGGCAAGCAAAGCAATGCACAGTATTTTCCACTCTTGAGTAACATTAGAAAAGATCAGTTGGATTTGCTTAGAACATTTCCACTTTTTAATCTTGGAAAATATGGAGGTGGGATTATTGCAGAGCGAAAATCAACTCGAGAAAGACCTTATCAGGAGCTGGCAAAGAGAACGATAGGAATGCATCGTACAAATGCCGAAATGGTAGGTCTGGAAAGAGAATATGATTCATTTCTAAGAGGAGAATCTGAAAAGAGACTCATGCGGAGACTTAAGGGAGATATCTGGGTGCCCGTTTTGGATCCTGCAGAGATGATGCAAGAGAAAGGGAGTGATATTGTGACTACGCTAGATATGCACATTCAAGATGTGGTTCACAATGAATTAGAGGCGACCTTGATCCAACATAGAGCAGACAAGGGTACTGCAGTAGTGATGGATGTGGCGACTGGAGCTATCAAAGCAATGGTGAATCTCAGAAAAAATGGTTCTGGAGGATACGAAGAGAGATACAACGATGCAGTAGGTACTTTGAGTGAACCAGGGTCGACATTTAAGTTGATTTCTTCCTTGGCAATGTTGGAGTCAGGAAAGATTGAGCTAGATACCAAAGTGCCATTGTTCGGGGGAAGAAAAAAATTCTATGACTTGACGATGCGAGACTCTGAAATCCATGGAATCAAGGAAGCGACCTTCAAAGAAGCTTTTGCAATTTCTTCGAACGTAGGAGTAGGTTATAGTGCGAACACTATATTTGGTAAAGGATTGGAGGGGTGGAAAGAATTCCATAGGTTACTAGTGGGAATGGGTGTAGATCAACCGACCGGTATTAGTATCTATGGAGAAAGTAAGCCGAGGTTAAAAGATCCTTCGAAAAGGACAAGAAATAATCCGCTTAACTGGTCAGGTACAACGGTGCCTTGGATGGCTCACGGATACGAAATTGAAATGACACCGCTGCAAATACTGAATTATTATAATTCGGTGGCAAATGATGGCAAGATGATGAAGCCATACTTAGTGAGTGAAGCAGTGGATAGTAAAGGGAAAAGGCAAAAATTCAGACCAAAGGTTCTGAAAGAAAGAATAGCAAGTCCTTCGACAATAATGAAGGCACAAGAATTATTAGAGGCGGTTGCTAAAAGTGGCACTGCGAGAAAATTGAAAGTAGATGGATTGAGTTTTGCTGGTAAGACAGGCACGACAAGATTAGAGTACTGGAAAGAAACAGATAGAAATAAATACAACGCATCATTTGCAGGTTATTTTCCAGCTGATTCCCCGAAATATTCTATGATAGTTATTGTCTATAATCCAGAAGGTAGTGATTTCTACGGCGCAAAGGTTGCAGGGCCTGTTTTTAAGAATGTCATGAAAAGATTGACAGGATATCAAAAAACAAAAGAACCTAAAACGGAGCAACGGTCACTATATGCTGAAACACAATCAGGTAACAAATACGACTACAAAAGAGTATTAGATTACGTAGGTGTAGATTATAAGGACAACGGCAAAGGAAGTTGGGTTGAGGTGAGACCGCGTTCAGAAGTGATGCAACTCAGTCCGCAAAAGATAAGTAACAAAGTAGTGCCAGATGTGAGAGGAAAGGGATTAAGGGATGCACTATATATATTAGAAGCTATGGGATTAAAAGTAGATATAGAGGGAGTAGGAAAAGTGGTGAGGCAATCATTGAATCCAGGACAAAGCTTAGAGAAAAATTATATCAAGATCTATTTAGGATAGATTGAATATTCTTTATCAAAAGTGATACAAGAAACAGATTGAAAAAACTGGATGAAATACTAGAGTCAATTAATGTCTTAAATGATATTCAAATATCAGACCAAGATGTAACAGGAGTTTATATTGATTCTCGAGAATGCACTCCCAAGTGTATGTTTATTGCTTATAAAGGTGTTCATCAAGATGGACATGATTATATAGCATCGGCCATAAACAATGGGGCTAAATTTATCTTACTAGATAATGAGTCTTATGTGGATGATAAGGCGACATATATACTTGTAAGTGATGCTCGAGATGTAGTAAGTAAAATTGCTGCTAATTACTATGAACATCCTACTGAATTTCTGACTGTAGTCGGTGTTACCGGAACAAATGGGAAAACTACAACTACTAATTTATTAAACGATTTGTTCTTTCGACTAAGCTTCAACTGTGGACTAATCTCTACAATAGAAGTTAAATTCGGTAATACCGTCACTCCTTCTAAACTCACAACACCAGATGCAATTAGTTTGCAACGACTGTTTAGAGAGATGAAGGATGCAGGCATAACTCATGTTTTTATGGAGGCAAGCTCTCACGCTATCCATCAAGGCAGGGTAGATGATGTACATTTTGATCATGTAGTGTTTACTAACATTACTCATGACCATTTGGATTATCATAAGACATTTCTAGATTACATCAAGGCAAAGAAACTTTTGTTTGATAAGTTGCCAGCTAGCGCCACAGCATTAATTAATGTGGATGATACTAATGGATCTGTTATGGTTCAAAATAGTAAAGCTGATGTGCATACTTATGCGTTAAGGCGGCCATCTAATTTCAAAGGCAAGATTATCTCTAATGAGATATCTGGCTTACATATGGACATGGCTGGAACTGAAGTTTTCTTGAAAATAGTAGGCGGATTTAATGCTTACAATGCCTTGGCAGCTTACAGTACGGCAATAATCCTTGGACTAGATTCCCATGATGTACTTCGTGAGCTGAGTATGATTACTACAGCTGAGGGAAGGTTTGATATTGTCAGGTCAGAGAATGTGGGGTACACAGCAGTTGTAGATTATGCACATACGCCAGATGCGTTAGAAAATGTACTAAAGACTTTAGTTGAAATCAAAAAAAATGATTCTCGCATACTTACTGTCGTAGGATGTGGTGGAGACAGAGATAAGGCAAAAAGGCCAGTAATGGCAAAAGTGGCTGTAAGGTATAGCGATGTCACTATCCTTACTTCTGATAATCCAAGAAGCGAAGAACCAGAAGATATATTAGATGATATGTATTCTGGATTAGATAAACAAAGTAGCAAAGATGTACTAAGATTATCTAATAGGAAAGAAGCGATAAGGACGGCATCAATGATGGCTAACAAAGGAGATACAATTCTTATAGCTGGCAAGGGTCATGAAAAATACCAAGAAATAAAAGGGGAGAAAGTCCCCTTCGATGATAAAAAAATCATTAAGCATCTAATGGATGCGAATTGATTTGTAAGACTAGGTTCTATTATCATTCTCAGGTTGGTTTTAACAGTTGCAGTAGGGTCCAATTTAGATAAAGATCTAAGTTCCTACTGTACACTGTTTTTTTTAGAGAGCCAATAATGAATGATATCCCAAAACAACACATCTCAAAAACTTACACAAAAATTGTAATCGGTTAATTCCGAAAAGACGAAACGAAGCCAGGGCACAAAAGTCCCTTGGTGCAATCATAAAGCAATTTGTTATACTACTTATTTGAATATCTAGAGACTCATTATGATTTCCCTGGAGCAACACTTTTTCAGTTTGTTTCTTTCAGGGCATCTATGGCGATTCTCATATCCTTAGGTATCACACTTGTTTTCGGTAGTCGTATCATACGTTCTTTGAAAAAAATGCAGGTAAGCGAATCAGTCAGAGATTTAGGTCTGGCTGGTCAGAAGGAGAAAGAGGGTACACCCACTATGGGAGGAATAATGATAGTCCTCGCGATTGTCATACCTACTTTGCTATTGGCAAGACTAGATAATATCTACGTCATACTAATGTTGGTCTCCACCATATGGTTTGCCATGATTGGTTTTCTGGATGATCGTCTAAAGCTCAAGAAAAAGAACAAAGATGGTCTAAGAGGAAAATACAAGATTATAGGTCAAGTGGTGATGGGATTGATAGTAGCTATGGTCATGCTAATGCATGAAGACATCGTGGTTAGAGTCCCGGTCGAAGTGGCACAAGAGAATAATTGGACTATAACTAAACAGTTTCCACAAGTTATTCCGCAAATCAATTCAGCGCCTATCACTAGGACGATGGCTTATGCTAAGGCACCGATTACTAACATGCCTATCTTAAAAGATAACGAGTTAGATTACGCATGGTTTGTAGGAAATAATAGCCATTTAATTTGGATAGTATTTGTGCCGATAATGATATTCATTATAACCTCAGTGTCGAATGCGGCAAACTTGACAGATGGTTTGGATGGGTTACTGACAGGAATAGCAGCGGTCATTGGATTTACTCTAGCCGTATTAGCATATGTGTCCAGTAATGCAATAGTTGCTGATTATCTAAATATATTATTCTTGCCGAATACTGAAGAGCTTGTGATATATGCAGCTGGATTCTTGGGAGCTACTATTGGATTTCTTTGGTATAACTCTTATCCAGCTAGTGTTTTTATGGGAGATACAGGAAGTTTAGCTATAGGAGGAATTATAGCAGTCATGGCTGTGCTTTTAAGAAAAGAATTATTGATTCCCATTCTATGTGGCGTGATGTTCATGGAAACTTTGTCAGTGATTATGCAGGTAAGTTATTTTAAATATACCAGACGAAAGTATGGAGAAGGAAGGCGGATATTTCTTATGTCTCCCTTACACCATCACTATCAGAAGAAAGGGATGCATGAAATGAAAATTGTTACTCGATTCTGGATAGTGGCCTTGTTGCTCGCAGTATTAACAATTATCACTTTGAAGTTAAGGTGAAAACGTTATGGAAAGCATTGCGATACTTGGAGGAGGAGAAAGTGGCGTCGGAGCCGCCTTACTTGCAAAGAAAATTGGTGTTGACGTTTTCGTGTCAGATTACGGAATAATACCAGAAGAATATAGAAAAGAGTTAGAAAATAATAATATCCCTTTTGAAGAAAAGGGACATAGTTTTGAAAAAATAGTAAATACAAATCTGATTGTAAAGAGTCCAGGTATACCTGATAGTTCAGAGATAATAACTAAGCTTCGACTAAGGCATAAGGAAATAATCTCTGAGATAGAATTTGCATATAGGCACTACAAGGGTAAGATAATCGCTATCACTGGCAGTAATGGTAAGACCACAACTGCGAGTATGGTATATCATATCTTAAGTAAGTCTGCTATGCATGTTGCGCTAGGAGGGAACATCGGGTATTCGTTTGCAAAGTTAGTTTCATATGGTATTTCATATGACTGGGTAGTTTTAGAACTGTCCAGTTTCCAATTGGAGAATATTGAATCCTTCTCTGCCGAGATTGCTACCATATTAAATATCAGTGCAGACCACCTGGACCGTTATGATCAGACTATGTATAAGTACGTTTTAGCTAAATGGCAGTTAGCCTTATCAGTTCCTGATAATGGACATCTGATACTCAATGGTCAAGATGACTGGTTGTATTTGATGAACGAAGCATTTCCTGTAGAAAGCAACATATACAGGATGGGGTTATCAGAAATGGGTAATGGTGCTATGGATTATGTTGTCAAACCTAAAACTACTTTGAATGGCTTGCAAGTGAAGGGAGTGCACAATGCTTACAATGCAGCTGTGGCTCAGAAGATTTGCGCATTAGCAGGAATGGATGACGAATTTGTCCAGAATGCGCTAGCAGACTTTAAGCCAATAGAGCATAGATTAGAGCTAGTAGGAGTAGTGAATGGGATTGAGTTCATAAATGATAGCAAAGCGACTAATATGGATTCGGCGATAGTCGCACTTGAAGCAATGGCAAGTCCAGTAATCTGGATTGCAGGCGGAAAAGATAAAGGCAATGACTATGAAGTGATGAAGGATATTGTTAGACGAAAAGTAAAAGGAATTGTCTGTCTAACTAAAGATGCTGATAAACTAAAGAAAACTTTTGAATCCTCAGTTGAGGAATTCAGTGTGACAGAAGATATGATGACGTGTGTAGAGAGATGTATGGCGATGGCGAGTGAAGGAGATACAATTTTACTCTCACCAGCTTGTGCCAGTTTTGATTTATTTAATAACTATGAACATAGAGGAAATCTATTTAAACAATCAGTAAACGAAATTCTTGGACGGAATAAGTAACATAATACACAATTTAAAAGGCGACAAAATCATCTGGTTCATTATTCTGATGCTTGGATTTTGTTCTATCCTTTCCGTATACAGTGCAGTGGGCAGTATAGCCTATAGAACTCACGGAGGAAATACTGAGTATTATCTGGTTCAGCAAATAGTATTTATAGGTATAGGATTTATTTTCATGTGGTTGGCGTATAAGTTTAATTATATGTCCTACTCTAAATTAGCGCCCATACTATTGTTTATTTCTATTCCTCTTTTGATGTACACTATTGGGTTTGGGACAGAAATAAACTCAGCTAAGCGATGGATTACAATACCATGGATAGATAAGACTTTTCAGACTTCTGATTTGGCTAAGTTGGCCTTGATTATTTATATCGCAAGAGAAGTCTCTTTAAAACAAGATGTGATAAAGGATTTTCGTTCTGCATTCTTACCTATAATTATACCTGTCGTCATTGTGTGTATGTTAATTGCACCAGCAGATTTGAGTACAGCGGCACTCTTATTTCTGACTTGTCTATTGATGATGATAATAGGACGTGTAAGTATGAAATATGTATTGTTACTCATCTTAGTTGGTGTGGCGGCTATGGCTGTTCTAGTACTGATAGGGACAGTGTTTCCAGAATTAGTAAGAGTAGAGACGTGGATTTCGAGAATTACGGAGTTTATGACTAATACAGATGGCGGATGGCAAATAATGCAAAGTAAAATTGCAATCGCTAATGGAGAATTAATTGGAGTAGGGCCAGGTGGAAGTATGCAAAGAGATTATTTGCCTTCAGCTTATGCCGATTTTATATATGCAATTATTTGCGAAGAGTATGGAATTCTAGGCGCGATTACAGTGGTGTTGTTGTATCTGGGATTGTTATTTAGATGTACGGCTATGGTTACACGTTGTCATAAAACATTTGGCGCTTTGCTTGCCATTGGCTTATGTCTAAGCATAGTGATTCAGGCCTTTGCTAATCTTGCAGTTTCAGTGCATTTACTCCCTGTGACCGGATTAACCTTGCCTCTAATAAGTATGGGTGGAACTTCGGTGGTATTTACATGTATCTCTCTAGGTATAATATTAAGTGTGAGCAAGTATGTAGAGGAGTATAGTACGTATGAGATTATGCAAGAGGAAGCGCAGTTAGCTATAGATGAAGATGTATCAGTTGTAACGCCTCAGAAATTGAAGTATGAGAATTATTATTAGCGGTGGAGGTACAGGAGGACATGTTTATCCTGCTATAGCCATAGCTAATGAGTTGTCGGATAAAGGAGTAAAAGACATTCTTTTTGTAGGTGCGAAAGGAAAGCTTGAAATGGAGAAAGTTCCAAGAGCAGGCTATAGAATAGAAGGGTTAGATATAAGAGGTTTTCATAGAACTAAGAAATGGCGGAATGTAATGTTCCCATTTAAATTACTTGGAAGTCTAATGAAAGCAAAAAAGATCATTGACAAGTTTGGTCCCGATATAGTGATTGGTGTTGGTGGATATGCAAGTGGTCCTACATTAAAAATGGCACAGGTAAAAAAGATACCTACCGTCATACAGGAACAAAATTCATATCCAGGAATCACTAATAAATTATTAGCAAATAAAGCAGATAGAATATTCGTCGCTTATCCTAAGATGGGTCGATTTTTTCCTAAAGAAAAAATTAAGTTGACGGGTAATCCAGTAAGGAAAGATATCATGGATGTGACATCTTTAAAAGATAAAGCATACAGACATTTTGGATTAGATAATTCTAAGAAAACTATATTGATTTTTGGTGGTAGCCTTGGTGCCAGAACGCTTAATAAGTCAATATTATCTCAGAATAGTATGATTGCTGACAGAGAAGACATTCAGCTGATATGGCAAGTGGGAAGTATATACTATGATGAATATAAATCCTGTGCTCTAAGTACACTTACTAAGGTCAAGATTCTACCATTTATAGACAGAATGGATTTGGCATATAGTGTCGCTGATGTTGTGGCTTGTAGGGCTGGGGCATTGACCATTTCAGAACTAATGCTTGTAGGTAAACCCGCTATTCTGGTTCCTTCTCCAAATGTGGCAGAAGATCATCAGACCAAGAATGCACAAGCACTTGTAGATGAGGGTGCAGCAGAGATGGTTTTGGATAAAGATTCAGAGAAAGATTTAGTGCCTGCAATTTTTGAGCTATTAGATGATACAATAAAGCAGCAAGAGATAAGCACAAATCTAAGAGCAATGGCAAAGCCAGAAGCTAGAGAAATAATTGCTGAAGAAATATTAGATATAATCAGATGAAGAAAATCAAAGACATAAAGCGGATTTACTTTATCGGAATTGGAGGCGTAGGGATGAGCGCATTAGCCCGATATTTCAAAAGAGAAGGAGCAGAAGTCTCTGGATATGATTTGGTCAATAGTGCAATTACAAAGGAATTAGAATCAGAGGGTATAAAAGTATATTATAAGGAGAAGGTAAAACATATACCACACAATATAGATTTGGTCGTCTTTACGCCAGCGATTCCTTCTGATCACAAGGAGTTAGTTTATTGTCAGAAGAATAATATACCTCTGAGGAAACGAGCAGATGTGCTTGGAATGATAGGGAAGGGCAAAAGAATGATAGCTGTTGCAGGTACGCATGGAAAGACAACGACCTCTGCACTTATTACTCAATTGCTAAATGGAGATGGCAAAGAGGTGTCAGCTTTTTTAGGAGGAATTTTGACTAGAGAGAATACAAATTTCATACATGGTGATTCTGATATTATTGTAGCTGAAGCAGATGAGTATGATAAATCATTTTTGCATTTGCATCCAGAGATATTGATTATTACTTCTATGGATGCCGATCATCTGGATGTTTATGGTGATGAGGATTCCATGCAAGCGGCTTACAAACAATTGACGCTTCAGATTAAGAAAAAGGGTGTTTTAGTTCTAGGTCCTGGTGTCACAAGAAAAATATCTTCTGCTTGGATAGATAAGCTAAAGAAACGGAAGATTAAAATAGTCAGAATACTAAGAGATTTTGATTTTGACAGGATAAGAATTGAAGATGGGAAGTATACATTCAATGTGCGGATTGGAACCATGTGGCTGAAAGATTTGGAGATGATACTCCCAGGCATCCATAATATTATAAATGCTTCTATTGCAGTTCTCATAGCAAAGCTGCTAGGGGTAGACAGCAAGAAAATAGCGATGAAGCTACGACACTTCAAAGGGATCAAACGACGGTTTGAAACAGTATACAAGGATGAATATGTGCTGATAGATGATTATGCACACCACCCTGAAGAAATAAGATTTGCTGTAAAGACAGCAAAAGATATGTACCCTGGTAAAAAAGTGCTTGGAATATTCCAACCGCATTTATACAGCAGGACAAGAGATTTTTATAAAGGTTTTGCAGATGCGTTGATGGGCTTGGATGGAGTAATAATTTTACCAATTTATCCAGCACGAGAACTACCGATGGAAGGCATTAATTCTGAACTCATTTTTAATCTTATTCCAAAAGATCAAAAATACTTGGCTGAAGAAGATGAGCTTGTAGATGTTGTAGAAGCGCTGAAGGAATATGAGGTTGTAATAACATTGGGCGCATCAGACTTGGACAAGCATCATAAGAAATTGATTAAAGTATTAAAGAACAATAGATAATTAAATAAACTAAATAAATAAGCATTGAGTAACAAAAGAAAAAATAGGAGTGTCTCTAGGGTGGTCAAGCTAGCAATTGCTGGTCTGCTCATGCTATTCCTTTTCTTCTGTGTCAATGCTAGATTAGGTGGTCAGCTAGATAAGATGGTGCTGAAAATAAAGAAGCGAGGAGACAACAAGCAGTTGATATATAAAAAGGATATAATGCAGATCATCGGTACTGAACTGGGTCACAAGATTTCTTTGGCTGAATTCAGGGAGTTGAATCTTTATAAGCTGGAGCGGGCATTAGAAGCAGATTCACGGATAGGAAGAGCAGAATTATTTTTGGATAAGAATAATGTTCTGACGATTGGTATTATTCAGAATCTTCCTATTGCAAGAGTAGAAGTGTCACAGGGAGAAGATTATTATTTGGATATGGAGGGAAATAGAGTGCCGATTAAAGGAGACCTTATAAGAGTACCTGTAATTACAGGAGATGTGGATAGTTATATTGATAGCTATAAGAAAAACAATCAACATAATTTGAATTATGTACATACAGTATCTAAGCGCATATATGAGGATGATTTCTTGTCAGCGCTAATAAGTCAGATTCATGTAACCGATGAGAATAACATTGTTTTGATTCCGATAATGGGTAGTGAGCGCATTGCGCTTGGTCAATCTGATTTATTGGAAGAAAAGATTTATAAACTAAAAGTTTACTATAAAAAAGGTCTGAAGAAAATTGGTATCAGTCGTTTCCAAGAACTTGATTTACGATTTGAAGGACAGATAACAGGAAAAGAGAAAGACTCTTAAATTCAATTATCTCAACTAAAAAGAAAAAGAAGCATCATGATTCACGATCACAACAACGAAAACACAATTGCCGTTGCTTTGGATATAGGAACAACCAAGGTATGCGCTATAGCGGGTCGACTCAATGAGTACGATAAGTTAGAAATACTCGGTGTGGCCACTGTTCAGTCAGAAGGTGTATCGAGGGGTGTAGTATCTAACATCAATAAGACAGTTACCGCTATACGTGATGCTGTTACACAAGCCCAGAAAGCTGCAAAAATCAAAATCGAAAAAGTACACGTAGGGATCGCAGGACAACACATAAAGAGTATCCATCACCATGGATTGCTTGTGAGACATGACCCTGAAGAAGAGATAAACGCTGGTGATGTGAATAGACTAATCAGTGACATGCATAAGTTGGTCTTGCCTCCAGGTGACAAGATTCTCCATGTATTTCCACAAGAATTCACAGTAGATGATGAGTCTAAGATTGTAGACCCTATCGGAATGTCTGGGGTGAGGTTAGAAGCTAACTTCCATATCATCACTGGACAGATAGGTGCTTCTAGAGATATAATCCGATGTGTAGAGAAGGTCGGTCTTGAAGTGGCGGACATTACCTTGGAACCTATAGCTTCATCCAAAGCTGTTCTTTGCAAAGAAGAAAAAGATGCTGGTGTGGTCCTCGTTGATATCGGAGGAGGTACGACAGATTTGACCATATTTAAAGATGGAATTATACGACATACATCTGTGATCCCCTTTGGAGGAAATGTCATCACGAATGATATAAGAGAAGGTTGTATGGTGATGAAGGATCAAGCAGAAAAATTGAAAGTAAAATTTGGATCTGCACTTTCTGCTGAAGTCACTAATAATCGGATAATCACAATCCCTGGATTCAAAGGCAGAGATTACAAAGAAATATCTGAAAAGAATCTAGCTAAAGTAATAGAGGCTCGATTGGAAGAAATATTCGACTATGTATTATGGGAAATCAAGCGAAGTGGATATGAAGAAAAGTTAATAGCGGGTATCGTGCTTACAGGTGGAGGCTCACTTCTTAAGAATATAGATTTGCTGTCTGAGTTTTATACAGGGTTGCCTACGAGAATAGGAAAACCAGTAGAGCACTTAGCACATGGATATACAAGCCAATTGGCTAGTCCCATATATTCTACGGCAGTAGGCTTACTAAGTATCGCGATAAGTAATGCCAGTGGTGATGAGGTTGTCAAACAGGATGACAATGAAGTATTTGATTTGGAAGATGAAGAGCCTTTAGAGAAAAGCAAGAAGGGCATCTGGGATAAGATATTTACCTATACTCAAGATATGTTCGCGCCAACTCAAGATTCAGACTTATAACAATTTTTCAATCCATCAATCTATAGTTATGAATAATCTTTTCGAAAAAATAAATTCTTCTATGATAAAAGTTATAGGCGTAGGCGGCGGTGGAAGTAACGCAGTCGCATACATGTACGAACAGGGTATACATGGAGTAGACTTTGCTGTATCAAATACTGATAGGCAGGCACTAGAGATTAGTCCCGTAATGAATAAGGTCCAATTAGGTCCTAACCATACAGAAGGATTAGGTGCAGGCTCTATACCTGAAGTGGGTAAGCAAGCGTGTATAGAGTCTATAGATGATGTGAGAAAGTTTTTGGAGAATGATACTAAGATGCTCTTTATTACTGCTGGAATGGGTGGTGGTACAGGAACAGGTGCTGCGCCAATTATTGCTAAAGCGGCACAAGAGATGGATATACTTACCGTAGCAATTGTGACTTTGCCGTTCAAATTTGAAGGACTGAGAAGAAAGAATCAGGCGATGTTGGGTTTGGAAGAATTGAAGAAGAATGTAGATTCTCTTTTGGTTATATCTAACGATAGGGTGAAAGAACTGTATGGCGATCTTACAATTACTAAGGCATTCAGTAAAGCAGATGATATCTTAGCCACAGCGGCAAGAGGAATAGCCGAAATCATAACTGTAGCTGGGTACATCAATGTAGATTTCAGAGATGTCAATACAGTCATGAAAAATAGTGGTGTCTCCATCATGGGATATGCTGAAGCAGAAGGCGAGGGCAGGGCAAAAGAAGCGGTGCACAATGCGATTAATTCACCTCTACTGGAAGATAATGATATCAGAGGTGCTCAGCATATCTTGCTTAATATAACCTCAGGTTCTAAGGAAGTGACGATGGATGAGATTGCAGAGATTACAGAGTATATAGAAGAAGAAGCTGGCAGTGGTACTGATTTGATATGGGGTAACTGTAAGGATGCTTCACTAGGGGAAAGTATAAGTGTAACTATTATTGCTACTGGATTCGATAAGCGAATAAGAAGGGTAGAGACGCCGAAGAGAGTTGGTATCAATGATGATGAAGTCAAGTCAGCAACTAAGAGCTCACAAGCATTTGACTTAGGCACGGATGATTCCAATGCAACTGTAGTAGAATTCGATACAGTAAAGGTGGTTAAACGAGATTCTACAGAACCATTTATCAAGTGCAGTACAACTTCTAATGATAGCAATGAGCAACGTTCAGAACCTCTAAAGGAAAGACGCAGAGTGATAAGAACATTCAGAAGAGATTTAGAGCCAGCTCGTCCTATAGATAACCCAAGAGATATAGGTGAACTGGAAGATGTACCTGCATACAAAAGACGTAAGGTGTCTCTAGATGATCCTACAGATAAGGATGAGAATACAGATACCCATTCAAAATTGAGTATCAATCTAGATGGCAATGACAACCCAAGATTTGAACGTAATAATTCTTTTTTTCACAATAACGTAGATTAGAATTACTAGTGTTACTAACAAAGGTTAGTAATGAAAATATATTACTTAATCTGACCTAAGCTTGTATAGAAAGCGAGAGATGATAGAACCACCTGATTTGAATCCCCATACAACCGAGGGACTATAGTCAGGCACAATATTGGATTTCGTCTTTTTTTATAAAGAGTCTTGTTTTTTTCAGAAGTGAGAAAAATGACTTACAACACTTTTCTTTCCCAGGATCACTGGGAATAAAGAGATTGGTTTATTGATTGAGTTTAGTCCCACCTCTCCGGTGGGACTTTTTCCCTCCTCCCAGAGACCGAAAAGAGCATTGCTCAATTTGAGATGAAGCAAAAGTCCAAGATTAGACTTTTGACCTATGATAGTAGAACTAAGTTTGCACTCTGAATGATTGCAGACGACTAAAGTAGGATTTCGTCTTTTTTTATAAAGAGTCTTGTTTTTTTCAGAAGTGAGAAAAATGACTTACAACACTTTTCTTTCCCAGGATCACTGGGAATAAAGAGATTGGTTTATTGATTGAGTTTAGTCCCACCTCTCCGGTGGGACTTTTTTTTATTTGTATCTAATATCGAAAAGATGATATTCTATTCTTTAGATTAGTTTGAAATAAATACTTTCGGCTATATAACTGATTACAATGGCCCAAAAAGACAAGTACCTTAATGCATTTATAGCTGTTACCTCCTTATTTTTTATGTGGGGTTTAATAACAGTATTAGTGGATTCCCTCATTCCTAGGCTCAAGGAGATATTCGAGCTAAACAATTTCCAAGCAGCCTTAGTACAGTTTGCATTCTTTATTGCCTATGGATTAGTGTCTATCCCAGCGGGAGGATTCTTGTCTAAGATTGGTTATAAGAAAGGTATGTTGGTTGGTTTGGCCACAATGGGCGCAGGATGTCTTTTGTTTTGGCCAGCGGCAAGTCTTAGAATATTCCCAGTCTTCATGCTTGGATATTTTATCCTGGCAAGTGGAATGACAGTACTTCAGGTAGCCGCTAACCCTTATGTGTCAGTATTGGGTCCTGAAGAGAGTGCCTCTTCACGACTGAATTTATCACAAGCATTCAATTCATTAGGTACTGCCATCGCGCCTATTATTGGTGCTAATTTTATATTGAGTGACAACATATTGTCTGGCGATGAGATTAGCCAATTGGCAGAACCTGATAAGCTAGCCTATTTCGCAGGAGAAGCTTCTGCCGTTTCAGGCCCCTTTATATTCTTGGCACTTAGTCTATTGGCTTTGGCACTGATAGTAGCTTTCTTCAAGTTGCCTCAAGTGCTAAGCAGCAATATTTCAGGTGGGTATGGTGATGTTATTAGTAATAAAAAACTGATGATGGGAGCGCTAGGCATCTTTGTCTATGTCGGTGCAGAGGTCTCCATTGGAAGTTTCCTTGTCAATTATTTTGTAGATATGGGCATGCCTGATGTTGTACGTAACAATGAATTTATGTCATCGCTGGCGGACAAGTTATTAAAAGATCCTCTCGGTCAGGTAGATAATAATGGTATTGTAGGAGCCTTTGTTTTATTCTATTGGTCAGGAGCTATGGTAGGAAGATTTGTGGGCTCACTGATGATGAAAGTTATATCAGCCAAAAAGCTATTGGCTATTTTTGGTGCACTGGCTATAACTATGGTCGTTATCTCCATGACGACAAAAGGTCTTATATCTATGTGGTCTATATTAGCAGTAGGCTTATTTAATTCTATCATGTTTCCTACAATCTTCACGATTGGTATAGAGGACCTCGGTGATAAAAAACCACTTGGTTCAGGTATCTTATGTACTGCTATTTGTGGAGGCGCATTTATCCCAATAGCCTATGGTGCGCTGGCTGATGGTATGGGCTATAAGTTGGCATTTATGCTTCCTATCATATGCTATTTATATATAGCATATTATGGATTCAAGTATTCTAACCAGAAAAAGCCTAGCCTAACATAGTCAGTAAGAATCTATAATATCCTTAAGATAGGGTAGTGTAGGATTATATTCTTGTCCTGTAGAAATAGCGATTGATTGAGCAGATTGTATGGCTTCATTGGACTTATCTATATCTCCTTTCTTATAGTATAGTAAGGAGAGTAAATCATATCTCCAGAAAGTTCCATCTTCCTTGATAGTTGATTTAACTGAACGAATAAGTTCTCTATAATCAATTTTTCTTCTTGAGTTGGATATGAGTAGCCTGATAGCAGAAGCATACAGTACATTTTCGTCTGTGGTTTCTGGGTAGTCTTTGAGTAACTTAACCGAATAGCTTACAGATGGACCTCGACCCCAGAGTAGATATTTTATCTTGACAAAATTTTCTAATTTATCTACATCTTTTATTCTGTGCTTGCGAAACCATTTTTCTACGGGCTTGTAGTCAAATTTGGCTCTCCCTCTATGATCTGTTTTAAGCGAATTCAGAAAAACATGAAAAGCAATATTCTCCTTGATGCTAATACTATCAAAGACTTCAAAAAACTTGAAATGATATTTAGAGATAAATTTTAGATAATCTTTATCCAAGTGAAAATGATCCTTGATAAGTGTCATGCTCTCTAAGTCTCTCCAGTCAGTATCTTTCCTATCCAAGTATTTCTTTGCAAGATTCATTGCGGTATAATCATCCTTATACAGTTTGACTGAATCTATCGTTTCCAGTATGTTTTGTTTATTAGTCCTATATAGAATCGTATCTATTGACTGTCTGAGGAATCTACTGTTAGACTTTGTTCTGTCCAGAAAGGCTAGCAAATCAGCAGGCGTTTTTTGTCCTGTGCTTCTAATAATCACATTCCCTTTCCAATCCATGACCAAAGTGGTCGGATAGACATGGATATCATATTCTTGTACAAATTTCTTCTTCCTACTTGCATTGACAGCGACGGGTTCATAGTGCTCCTCTAGAGTATTGATGACTGTTGGGTGGATGAAAGTAGAGTCCAGCATTTTCATACTTGGTATGGACCAACTTGTATAGACGTAGGCAAAGACTAGTTTCTTAGAACTCTTAGCGCCTCTCATAGCCTTGCTAAGGTGACTATGTTTGAGTGCGGGAGGGATTTCTTGAGTATAAGAGGTAGCGCCGCAAAGTAGTAGAATAAATAAGCTAAGCGTCCAAATTCTAACTTTATCGGATAACTTATTCATAAGCATAGCGAAGGCCCTTTGAGTAAGGGCTCTTATCGCTAAACTAATGTAATTATGTGAATAGACTGTTATAATGGAACAATCAATCTATAAAGAGGTAATTGGCTAGTACTATAAATATCAGTGTGGATTGCAGTTCATTCCTAGACATTTGCTTGGGAATATGCTGAACGTGTCTTATTATTGGCTGAACGTGTCTTAAAATCTGTTTTTGGGGGATAAATAGCTACATATTAGGTGTTAAAGAGATCAAATTTTTGATAAAAGTCTTTTTTTCGACGGTTTGCTATAGGAACTGTATAACCGTCACTCATCGTTGCCACAGCTGTCCTTCCATCTTTAATTGACCCTATTTCTGATAAATTAAGGATGTGGGAACGATGACTTCTTACAAAGCTATCTTCCGGAAGAATTTGCTCAAAGTAATTGAGGCTCTTGCTAGATATGAGTTTTTGATTACTCCTTTGTTGTACAAAAGTGTAACTACTTTCACTTGTGACATATAGTATTTCTCCTACATTTAGAATCCAGGTTTCACCGTTTTCAGAGATTATAATTGTTTTTGTAGCTAAATTGGATTCTCTTTCTTTCAATTTTACTCTAGCTCTCTTTACAACGGCTTTGAGTTCGTCTAAGTCAATAGGTTTGACCAAATATCCAATCGCATGATTATTTGCAGCCTGTATTCCAAATTCACTGTACCCTGTAGCAAAGCAGGTATGAAAGGAGGCATTCTGAAACTTCTTTAACAAATCAAAACCATTCTCATCATTCAATTGTATATCCAGAAAAATCAAATCAGGATTGTGAATGTTTATAATTTCCTCAGCCTCTTCTAGATTAGAAGCAGTCCTTATATCATTAATATCACAATAGTTTCTTAGTAAAGTATCTAATAATTCTCTACTGTTTTTTTCATCATCTATAACTACGACTTTCATAATGAAACTAATTTAGTATGGGGAGTTTAAGATTAACTTCAGTGCCACTATGTAACTTTCCATTTCTATTTTGAATTTTGAGCCAACCATCTTTAGAATATACTTCATTTATTATAGCTAATCTATCATTGATGATTTGGGTGGAAGAAACCCTCTTTTTATTTGCTTTTATTTTGTCACTTAATCCTCTACCGTTATCTAATACCTGCACAAGGATATAGTTTTGTGATTTTTTAAATGAAATATCGATAATTCCTTTTATGTCTCTATTTGAAAATCCGTGCTTTAGGCAATTTTCTACAAGTGGTTGGATAACTAATGAAGGGATTTGTGTAGAGTGTTCTATGTCAGTAGCAATATCAATATTGTATTCAAATAGATTGCCGAATCTGAGGGTCTCTAGTTGAAGGTAGTTGTTAAGAAAGTTGACTTCGGTGCTAATATCAATGTTTTCTAGTTTCGAAAATTCAAGACTACTCCGCATCAGTTTACTAAATCGACTTAGCAAATAATTGGCCTTTACTGGGTTGTTCTTAAAGATGAAATTCTGAATAGAGTTAAGTGTATTGTAAATGAAATGGGGGTTCATTTGATTCCTCAGTGTATTGAGTTCAGCGGCTTTAGCCCTCAATTCAGCTCTTTGCAGCGCTTGCTGACTTTGGATTTTACCATTATGATATCTAAACCAGAATTTAACAACATAAAATACAACTAAACAAAATAGTAAAAACATCAGTAGTCTGAACCAAAAGGTCTGAGTGAAATGAGGATTGATACAGATTGGGATTGATAGCGAAGTACTACTCCATTCGTTATTATTATTCTTCACGCCGAGTAGCCATTCGTATTTTCCATGGTCAAGGTCTGTAAATATGGCTTGTCTGGTTTTTGTTTCTACCCAGTTGGTATCTTTGCTTTTTCCTACCAGCGCATACCTGTAATCAATACCGTATGCTGGCCGGGTATAATCTAAGGCAGAATAAGATATATTGATATCATTTTGATCATAATCCAAATCAAGCGGTCCAGGTAGGTATGTTTGATCGTTGATGTCTATATCTCCTATATATAAGGGTACAGTATGGTCATCTAGTATTAAGTCATCATAATTAAAGTAATTGAATCCTTCTTCTGTTAGAACCCATATTTCATCATTCCATTCTA
>CAZIMH010000023.1:0-20670 GCA_964540155.1 uncultured Saprospiraceae bacterium | reverse complement strand
GCTTTATAGGGACCAGCCTTAAGAAAGAAGAGTTTGTAACAGAATGTTCTGATATAGACAACATCATAGCCCTGACCAAGCAAGGGACGATGAAGGTAGTCCGCATAGGCGACAAGGTATTTGTAGGTAAAAATGTCTTGCATACTGGTGTGTGGAAAAAAGGGGATGACCGGACCACTTACAATATGATATATCTAGATGCCAAGACTGGCAAAGCAATGGCTAAACGATTCAATGTAACAGCGATTACTAGAGACAAAGAGTATGATCTGACCACTGCTGCCAAAGGCAATAAGGTCTACTATCTAGGTGTACAACCTAACGGTGAATCTGAATTGGTACAAATAAACCTTACTGCTGGATGCAAGGCACACAAGAAGACCTTCGAGTTTGACTTTTCTACATTGGAAATCAAAGGAAGAGGATCCAAAGGAAATATCATCACGAAGTATCCTATCAGGAAAGTTACTCAGTTAGAAGTCGGAGAGTCTACTATCGGTGCTGTCAAACTATGGATAGACACTGCTAGTGGTAGAATCAATAAAGACGAAAGAGGAAAATTCTTAGGGCAATTTGACACAGGTGATCTCTTGATTGCCTTATACAAAAATGGCACCTATGTCATATCAGAGGCGGATATGAACAAGAAGTTTGACCCAGAAAAGCTGATTGATATAGATAAGCTCTATTTAGAGACAGTGATTTCTTGTGTGTATTTTGAAGGAGGCAAAGGATGGACTATGGTCAAAAGATTTGAGATTGAAACCCAAACGCTAGATCAATCCTTCAAATTTATATCTGAGGAGACAGGATCCAAATTGTACTACGGCACACTGGCGGATGAGCCTGTGGTTAGATTCAGTTACAGGAAGAATAAGGAAAAGCATGAAGAAGTGCTCAATCTAGCAGAGTTCATCGAAATTAAGGGATGGAGAGCGATAGGCAACAAATTGGGTGAGTATAAGATTCTGAAAATTAATGATGCGGGCACACATACTGATCCTGATGTAGAAATAATTACAGAAGAATCCGAGACTTCTAAGGCATCATCACGTCCAAAGGCTAACTCTACCAAAGGCAAAAAGTCTGGCTCTGGTAGTAAAAAGAGCACAACCAAGAAGAAAAAAGCCCCAACAAAAGGTAAAAAAGACAATTCTGACCCTCTACAACCAGGAGATACTATTGAATTTGATTTCTGATTGGTTAGTTATTAACTAATTTTGGACAAAACTAACTAACATGTCTACATTGTTTTTCTTTGGCGTATCGTCTGCAGTTGTAGTAGCACTAATATTCATCCTTAATGAAGAAGGAGAATTCGACAAGTAGGTTTCCCTTATTTTTTAAGTAGAAGGACATTTTCCAAACGTCCTTGCCTGTTCATTTCCATGGACAGAGAATCTTTAGTCAATTGAGTCAATCTGACACTTATCTCAGTGGCGTTTGTCCCTTTTGCATAGAGATAATCACCTGATAAGTAATAGGTCCCACTATCTTTTTCTGAACCATAATCCACAGCGTACTTCTTATTGGCATCGAAAGTGAAATCCATCTTTTGGTTAATCGCCTCTCCATTAGAAGCAATCTTCCATGTATGGACCTTCCACTCTCCTACTAAGAGAGTTTCGTCATATGATGAATTGTTGCATGCCGTGATAGATAGCAATAACACTAAAACAACTAAGTTTTTCATAATTATTTGATTGTAGACCGTGCATGTTCAAGCCCTTCATGCCACCATCGCTTCATCTGCTTAGGGTCAAAGTAAAAAGAATGATCTGTCAGCTGGTAAGGTGTAAATATAAAGTTCACCTTGACGTTTTTATTGTATATACTTTCCAGATGACCTATTAGAACATCATTTACTGCTATCTGCTTCTGCATAAAGAGGAAGGATTTTAATAGCAGATCAAATGCATTATTTGTTTTGACAGTTGTTTTCTGAGGTCTACGAGGATTAAGCACGATACAATCTATCTCTGTTGCCCCAATATTGACAGCTTCTTCTATAGGTATATAGTTGCCAAACCCACCATCAGCATACTCGTATTCATTTTTCTTAACAAGACTCATAAATGGAATAAAACTAGAACTGGCCCACATCCAGTCTATAAAATCCTCATGTAGACAATCTATAGCGTAGCGATACTCCACAGTCGTCCTCGTTATGTTACAGACAGTTACAATCACCTTTTTTCCAGAAGTCTGTACTCGTCTATAATCTTCTTTAGACAGGGTATTGGCTATGGTAGCCCGGAGTGCAGAGGTATCACCAAAGGTTTTACGTTTCTTTAGAAACATTCGCAAAGTGCTCCTATGATTTATAGAGGCGGTTAACTTGCCTGCTTCATTTTTTTTTATTCTAAAGGGATTCACAGTATAAATGTCATCCTGTGTGACATTGGTATACATTTCCTTAATCTTATCTATCTCTCCTATTGCCAGATGAGGAATGAGAAGCGCTCCAGTGGAAGAACCTATAAATATGTCATAATCATACTTCTTCTCACTGATAAGGTGTTGGGCCACACCACCAGCAAAGGCACCCTTACTCCCACCACCTGATATCACTAATGCTCTCATTTTGAATTTATTCGCCCTTGATTTTGTATAACAAATTCAGAAATTGTTAGTTTAGATTTGATCCTTGTGACAAACTATAATAAATTATCCAAATAATGAGCCAAGAGCAACAAAAGTCCATTTTTACCAACCTCTGGGAAAGGAGAGTACCTCAGTTTTTTGCCTCATATCTGGGTATCTGTTGGGCAATACTACAATTCCTCAATTTCATAACCAACAGATATAACATCGATAACGGAATCGTGGACAAGTTCCTTCTTTTTTGTGCCATTCTCATTCCTGGCGTGTTAATATTTATATATAACCATGGCAAGAAAGGTCATGATAGTTGGTCAAAGTTTGAGAAGGTGTTTTTACCTATAAATGTTATAGCAGCTCTAGGTATAGCTGGGTTTGTAGGTACATCATCAGTCCAAGCAGCCCCTATAGAAGTAACCATAGAGGGTGAGGATGGCGAAGAGATAACCAGATTGGTGCCTTCTATGTCTCAAGCCAGAAAATTATATTTCTTCCCATTCGAACCAGCAGAGGAAAGCCTGAGTTGGACACGAACAGGACTTCCCTCTCTTTTTATTTTGGATTTGGAGCAGGATATGCGAATAACGACGAGACATCCCTTGTCCAGCGATTATCATCTTAAGCAGCACGACTATAACTATCGGGACAAAGTTCCTTTCAGCGTGATGCTAGACATCGCTAAGAAGAGTAATACTGATTTCTTTGTCACAGGGAAAATTTCTAAAGAGGCGGACAATTGGAATCTCGATTTAAAAATGTTTGATTCAGATGATGGAGATGTATTTTTTGAGCAGCAATTTTCAGGACCAGAACATTTTGCTATTATAGATGAAGCAAGTGCGACTATTAGGAATCAACTCTTCCTGAGGGATGCTGACGAAAACTTTGGCAGCTATACAGATTTGCCAGCCTCTGACCTCATTTCTAATAACACTGAAGCGCTAGATGCCTATATGGGTGTCATAGAAAAAGTAACTATAGATGATAAGTATCCTGAAGCCATCGCCCAAATGCAGTCAGCCCTAGCCCTAGATGATAAGAGTGCTGAAATCAAAAGATTAGCTGCAGATGTAATTAGAATAACTGGAGATATGGATTCTGCCAAAAAGTATATCTCTGAAGCACTAAGCCTAAGTAAGCAATTACCTGAACGCCAGCAATTCGATATCAAAAAAGATTATTGGCTTTATAACTCTGAGACAGGAAAAGCCATGACGCTTATGGAGGATTACACTAAATTATATCCTCGTGATTCAGAACCATATACAGAGTTAGCTTCATTCTATCAGATGAGCTTTCAGCTAAGCAAAGCCAAATCAACTATACAAAGAGCCATTTCTAACGGTCATGACGGTAGGATGTATGCGCGGTTAGCAGATATCTGCATTGCGATGAATGAATTAGATAGTGCCGAAATCAATCTTAAAAAATACTTTGCACAAGATCCTGATGCAGAGAAAGATGATAATCGCATATTAGAAATCTATAAGAAGAAAGGAGAGTATGATAAAATTATCGCACACAATGAAAAGCAACTCATCAATGATCCAGAGAATGATGAGATATATCTCAAACTAGCAGAAAGCTATTATGCACTTGTCGAATTTGAGAAAGGGGATGCCTATTTTGATAAGGCCCTTTCTTTTGCCAAACTAAAGGAAGATACTTCACATGTATATCAACGCCAATTAATGACACTTGGTGCTATAGGTGATACAGATAATTTTGAAGCTACCCTTGACAAATGGCACACATCTCTTAGAAAACATGTACCAGAAATTGGTGTAGCCTCTTCTACTTTTTTAATGATAGGAATAGGAAGTTATGCCGGTGCCTCAGAAAAGTTGTACAATTACTATGAAGGCGTGAAAAAGCAAAATCCACAAATGCTGAGTATCATAGACTGTGTATATATCATCTCTGATGGTATGTTCAGTAATTCAGGTAAGCAAGCATTAGTAGATTATTATCAGGGTGAATGCAAAAATCTGATTCTAGGTTCTACCCCAGATCAGGATTTTCTGATTACAGGATTTATTGAGAGTCATAAAGGAAACCACCAAAAAGCTTTTGAGGCATTCAGTACTTTTTTAGAAAAGTCAGGATCTGCAGGCACAGACTTCAGTTACTTAATGGCAAGAGAGCAACGACTCTTAGACAAGCCCAAAGAGGCTATTGCCTTATGTGAAGCTCATCTTATCAGTCAACCAAATGCCGGCAATCATCTTCTAGAAAAAGGATTAGCTGAGGTAGATATAAATGATATGGAAAATGCTAAAAAAACATACAACAGACTAAGCAAAGTCTGGTCACGTATAGATGAGCGGTTTCCTGCTTATTCAGATTTCATGACTCTAGGAGCAGCAGTCGAACAATAAACCTATGAGAAAGAAGGAAAGAAAAGACGATAGCTTTATAAAGAAACCTGTCTACCCTGGCGGGACCTCTGCTTACCGAAAATTCATCAAAGAAAATCTCAAGTACCCAAAGGAAGCCTTAAAGAACAAAACCGAAGGTACGGTCTTTCTGAAGTACACCATTAACCATAAAGGCGTCGTCACAGAAACTAAAGTACTAAGGGGCATAGGAGATGGCTGTGATGAAGAAGCCCAACGCATCATCTCACTTCTCAAATTTGAAATTCCTAAGGGACCAAGAAAACTACGGGTCGTATTTCATCAGAAAACTCAGATAACTTTCAGAATTCCAAAGCAGAAAGCAAAATCTGCCGCCACTCCAAAACAACCTACAGGCACTACAACAAGTCAAAAGAGGCAAATAGTCTATAAGTATGTACCTATTAAAAAAACAGAAGACAAGCCCAAGAAGACCTACACTTATACGATTAGGGGTAAGATTTAGATTTAGTTCTATTAAGAAGAAATTGTCACAACACCGTTGAATGAGACTTAGTCTCGATTCTCTGTCAGAATCAGGATTAGCATGATTTATAGATTTCAATACATGCTTTTTTCTTTCTCTGAATAGGATTATATCGTCTGTTGCTCCTTGCACCACAGCTCCATTTCACTTCCAATCATTATTTGCAAACACTACCCTCTAACTCCACGTTCGACTCCGCTCAGTGCAGGTTCTACAGGGAGAACCGCCAGACTCGACACTCCCGTAGCTCCGTTGAATCTTTTTTTAATGCTTTTGCACCGTTGCACCGTGAACCGTTGCACCATTGCACCTTGCTGTAAAACCCTATTCCATAGACCGTATACCTTAAACCGCTTACCCCCCAAAACCAGACCATCTTCCCCATTTATCGCCACAACCCCCCCATTCACCTATACTAACAAGCTGATTATAGGCACTTATCTACCAAAAATCTGCCAATAACCTTCGATTATAGAATATCAGCGTCTACACAGACTACTATAGAACATATTTGCAAGAGAATATTTAAGACATTAAAGTCAACCCAATGAAATCAAACATTTACACACAATATATTGTGAGCCTCACATTAAAAGTCCTTTTGGGTCTTTTTCTGATTGGTAGTAGTCAATATAGTCAGGCACAAAATGATTGTGAAAATATTAATTATAGGATTAATGCCAATCCGAACTTTTACGCTATACAGATTAATAATATTATTCAGGAAGAAGTAAAGTGGGAGATGGTGATACTAAATGCACGCTATAAATTAGATGCTAACTTGTTTAAGAATAGACAAGGTATTAACTTATCTATAGAGTCAAGTGAAAATGATGATGGCACTTTTTACCATGTTATTACACCAGATTTACCAATAGAAGGATTTCAATTCTTACAATTTGAATATGATGGTGCACCTGAAGCAGAAGATAATAACCTACAGGCAGATGTAGTGATAAATTGTAGTGTTGATTTAGATCCCTTGTGTGCTAACTTAAGACTCAATTTTTTCAATGAGACACAAAATTCATTTGGATTTAGTGTCCAGAATAATAATAGTATACCCTTTTTCCCCTACGAAGTACACGTAGAAAATGCTAATTACGAATTAGACCCTGGTAGCTTAATCCATGATGGATTTGATTTTGTTTTCACTGAAAATTCTGATGGGACATATAACTATTATTTCATTGCTCAAGAACCTATAGGACCTTTCTCTCAGTCACAAGAAGTAAGGACAAAGTTAGATTTGGGATTTGACGCTTCTTCTGATGGGGCAAGGGTAGTCTGTGATGGGAATCTCATTAGCTCTGGTCTGGATGGCGGATTAGAAAGTCATGGCGGCCTAGCTAGTAAAATAGCTAAAAGAAATTTCAAAAAAGCATTGGGGATAACTACCCTTCCTGCTGTCGTAAAAAACAATAACATCATCTCACAATTAGCACCAGAACAAATTATAACAGGCGATAATTTAATAGAGACCTCTCCAACAGACTTATTAGATATCACTACTGCAGAGAGAATTTGGGCAGGAGATTACTATGTAAATGAAGAACGATTTGCTTCCATCTTTGGATCTAAAACGTCTAATGAGGTCTATGACCATACCAAAGTGATTTGTGACAGAGTGAAAGGATCAGAACTAGCAGTTGTAGAGGTTGTAGACATAGATGGATATAAAACAATAATGAGCATTATCAGAAGACCTGATTCGTCTGTAGAGTATGCGATTTCTTTTTCATTGGCATATGAAGAATATGGTGACTTCACCTTAGAGAGTCACTGGTCAATAGATCAGTATAATAAAAGTCCAAATTTCCTAAACTATCAAGTATGGACTAATTCTAGAGCGAAGAGTGTTGCCGCTGTACAGAAAATCATAGACAATATCGTAAATGTGCATGGCTATAAATTAAAGCCTTCGTATATATCGCCAGCTGCACCAAAATTATTTGCTAGAAGTGCAAACTATAGATTAGGCGCATTTAATATAATTCTTAACAATAATCTTGAAGAGCCAACAACAGTATCATTCTTTGGGACATATAACACTAAGGAAGTAGATGGTGTAGAGTATGAATACGCTGAAGATATTGTGATTACGCCAAACCAAAATACGGTGACACTAGACATTCCAGAAGGCAATGTTTTTGAGGGAGGAATTACTATTCTTGGAGAAGACAACTTGAAAGATGTAATCTATCTGGCGGATGGTTCATGGGGATTAGAGTATCAGGAAGAATCCACTAGCATCAATAATTATGAAATTATTTCTGATAACAGAGATGATAACAATGAAGAATATCTGGTAGAAAGAGGACTTACTGTCAGTGGACATACAGACACATATTTGTCTATATTCAAACAACTACTGCCAGGAGGATTAGCTGTAGATCTATCAGACTACAATACCTTATCATTTGATGCTACTAGAAACGGTGTCTACCAAGTAACCTTACTGCTAGAGAACAATACTGATCCTAGTAGGAATCTAAGCTATACGATACAAAATGATGGTAATGAATCCATAGATATTCCTTTTTCATTATTCAGTAATGTACATGGTACTGATCTAGATCCAAGCAAGATAACAACGATCTTTATTGGCTTCTTACCTGAGTATAACGAAAGTGGAGATTTCGATATCACATTAGAGAATGTCAGGTTTAGAAATGATGACCGATTTAATCTTATCATAGATGAGAATAATTTGAATTCATATCCAAACCCAACGGATGGATTAATCAATGTGACTCATCTGTTCGAAGAAAAATCTGATGTGACGATTACAATATCTGATATTTCAGGAGCGATTATAGAAAGAGTAACAACTGTAGGAAATGCAGGAATCAATAATTTTAAATTTGACATAAGCGCAAACCAGCATGGCTTGTACCTTATCTCTATGTATACGAACAAAGGGATATTTGCAAGTACTGTTTTGTTATCTAAAGAATAACAATTATTCTTAAATATATTCTCACGTAAGAGAGGTGGCTATTTCTAATAGTCGCCTCTTTTTTTTTAGGTATAAAAAAATCTATTCTAAGCCCGAATAATCAATCCATTAATAAGAGGATAAGTCAGATTCATCTATAAAAGCAGGGTTATTGACTAATAGACTCACTTTACCCACCCTATTCTCATATCTTAGTTGTCTAATACACTTGTAATGAGAATCCTACTATGCCTACTTAGTTTCTTCCTGTGTACTACCATCGCCCATGGTCAATTCGGCAACTGGGGAGGTGGTGGAGGCGGCTCCAAAATCAAGGGAAAAATAACTGGTACATTAATAGACTCTATCTCTGGTGAGCAAATTGGATTTGCAACCGTCGTACTTAAGAAAGCAAAGAAAACCAGAGAAATCAATGGTGTGCTGACTGAAGACAATGGCAAGTTCAAACTAGCAGAACTCAAGATGGGTAAGTATGATGTCTACATATCATTTCTTGGCTACAATGATAAAGTTATCATGGATATAGAGCTTACTGGAAAATCTCCTGACCACAATGCAGGAAATATACAACTCTCCCCTACTGACTTTGTCTTGGATGAAATAAACGTGACGGCCAAACGTGCGCTCTTCGAAAACAAGGTAGACAAGATTGTATTCAATGCAGAAGATGATTCCTCTATTACAGGCGGGGATGCCACTGATGTGCTCAGAAAAGTGCCTACCTTATCCGTAGATTTGGAAGGAAACGTTTCCCTGAGAGGTTCACAGAATGTACGGATTCTTATAAATGGAAAACCCTCTGGCATGTTCTCTTCCAATGTAGCCGATGCTCTGAAGATGTTTCCAGCTGACCAAATCAAGAAGGTCGAAGTCATTACCTCACCTGGTGCTAAGTATGATGGTGAAGGCAGTGCCGGTATCATAAATATCATTACTAAAAAAGAGAATATCGAAGGTATATCTGGCTCTGTCAGTGGCTCACTAGGCAATAGACAGTCTAATGGCAGTCTCAGTCTTAATGCGGGTAGAGGAAGGTTTGGTTTCTCTTCTAGTGGTGGGTTTTTCTACTCTAGCCCTAACGATGCTAGTCTATGCGTCCTCAGAGGTGCTGCAAACTTCAATTATAATGATGATGTGGCCTGCGAAGACCAGACAGGTTTAAGCTATACGAATTTTGGTGTGACGAACACATCGCGAATAGGGTTCAATGGGTCAGCCAGTGCCTTCTATGATTTTAACGCGTACAATGCTATAAATTCTTCTTTTAGTATTCGTGGATTTGGTTTCGATACAGATGGCACCTCACAAGGCATCTTTTTTAACCAAGCAGCCACTTCTTCTTTTGATAGGCTGAATACCGGCGAGAACTTATTTTCTGGTTTCGATTGGAATACCGATTATACCAAGAAATTTGAAGGCAACGACAAGCAAGAACTGGTTATAGCTGCACAAGTTTCTTCCAACATTCAGAACCAAGATAACTTTGTCAGTGATGTAGGATTTTTCACCAGAAACGAAAACATCAATAACGAAGGAGACAATCTAGAACTGACTGGACAGATAGATTATGTACAGCCAATCGGCCCTTCTAACAAACTAGAAGTAGGTGTCAAAGCAGTCATCAGAGATATAGATAGTGATAGTGAGTTTAGCCCTGTTATAGATAATATATCCACAGTAGACCTAACCAGATCATTCTTATTTAATTACAACCAAGATGTTTTTGCAGGATATGCCAGTTATAACTTTTTTATCAAAAAATTTAATTTCGTTACAGGACTACGATACGAACGTACTGAAATAGGTGGCACTGGTGCACTAAGAGATGGCTCGGTCAATCCCGAAACCCAAGAAATTCTAGATGCCTTTCCCTTCGGTTACGAGAACTGGCTGCCGAGCATAGCTATTTCCAGAAGTCTAAAAAACTTCAGAACAGTGAAAGTAGCATACAGTAGAAGGATACAGCGTCCAAGTCTATTCTTTATCAATCCATTCCGTAACACCACTGACTTCGCCAATTTGGTTGTGGGAAATCCTAGGCTAGACCCAGAACTCACGGACCAATATGAACTGACCTACAATACCAATTTATGGGGTATAACCATATTTAGCAGTCTATACTACAAAAACAACACACAGATAATAGAGCAGATAGCGACAACAGATAATAACCTTGTCGTCAGAACGAGCTTTGATAATGTAGGGACAAATAATAGTATAGGTATCAATTTGTTTAGCTCTAAGACGATAGGCAAACTGACCATCCGTGGTGGTGGAGATATATACACTTATAACGCTAGTGGCCAGATTGATGGAGAGGATTTTGAAAATAGTGCCCTATCGTATCGACTTTTCGCTAATGGAGAATTCTCATTTACGGGTACACTCAAGGCGGATTTCTTTGGTTTCTTCCAAGCACCTAGATTTACACTACAAGGAGAGAACGCTAGTTTTTCCATTATGGGAGTTGGATTCAAGAAAGAGTTTAAAAACTCTAGCATTGGAATTCGAATTATAGAGCCTTTTGTAAGAGACAAAGGCTTCAACTCTGACATCACAGGTTCTGATTTCAGACAGCTAACGTTCTTTTCTATACCATTTAGGTCTGTAGGCGTAAACTTTAGTTACAAATTTGGTAAAGTAGATTTCAGAGAACGTAGATCAAAAATTAAGAACACCGATCAGAAAGCTGGAGAAGGAGATGGACAAGGTGGTGGTGGTCAAGGAGGCGGTAGCTTTGGTGGATAGTAGACTTAGTTTGGGGCAAAAAAAAAGCCCAGATGACTGGACCAGAAGAAAAAAAGAAATGTACGCTTTATTAATGCTTAAGCATCACCGTACATTTCTTGCCTATAAGTCGCATTGAGAACTTCATTTCTTCTCTCCACGCTAGGCTTCACAAAGTGCTTTCTTCTTCTGATTTCTTTCAGAAGTCTTGTCTGCTTGAACTTTCTCTTATATCTCTTAAGAGCTCGATCTATAGACTCATCACTTTTTACATTAATAATTAACATTTAAGCCAATTTGTTATTAAAAGAGCGCAAATATATAGATTTCTAGACACTGTAGCAATGCATTTCGCTTAAAAATATGAGCACTTACACTATTGAATCATGTGTCAGCACCTTAGCAGAGGCAAAACTCGCTGAGAATAATGGTGCTAATCGTCTAGAGCTATGCGACAGGCTTGACTTAGACGGGCTTACCCCAGGTGTTGATTTGGTCAGACAAGTATTGTCCGCAGTGCAGATCCCAGTCAAAGTGATGATACGGCACAGAGATGGGAATTTCTGTTATAGCAATGAAGATATGGAGCAAATCTTTGCTCACCTAGACCTAATGAAAGCCTGTGGGGCTAAGCACTTTGTCTATGGAAGTATGGCTGATGGCCATTTAGACCTTGGACAATTGGAGGAAGTGTTATCCTGCTTACGTGCTGACGACTATCCAGTGCAATCACTCACAATACATAAGGCTATAGATACAAGTACTGACATCATAAGAGACTTGTCCATGCTGATAAAGAGCAAAGTTTATAGAGACGCCAAGAAAGCCAATATAGGCCTTGCAGTGCTTACCTCGGGAGGCGCCACGACGGCTATGGAAGGAAAAGATATGCTAAGAAAACTTATACAACTGGCTGAAAATAGGCTAGAAATAATCTGCGCTGGACGAATTACCTATAATAATCTACCAGAACATAAATCTGTCATTGGTGGGTATAGCTACCATGGGCGACGAATTATACCGCTCTCTCACTAAAGATTTCCCTACATTTTACTGGTGAATTCACTTCTACTGGTCGTACATTTTACATAATCTGGGTCTTTAAAGATTAGTGTAGGGGTGGCGTATAGTTGGTATCTATCGCTTGTAGTGGGGAACTTTCAGGATACCCCAGCGAATATCTGTCTTAGTAGTACAATCTGTAATTATGACACTAAAGAATCACATAACAATCATCTACTTCGTCCTCTTCTCCGTAGTTACACTTAGAGCTAGTAATGATATCTCAGTAGAATTAGGAATACAGGACTTACCAGAATCAGCAATTCAAAGTCAAGAATTACAATTAGAAAATACAACAGAGGATGCACAAGTCTTGCAATTGCATAGAAGACAGTGTGATTCTAAGATATAAAAGAGCACAAAAGTTAAGGTTTTATAATTCTTATATTAAGGGTGTTAAAGGTCAATGGATAAAGCTCTGTTGGCCTTTACAATTTTTGTGGAGTCTTAATATTCTAGGAGATTAGAGCAGTTTGGATATAAAAAAAGACCGGTCTTAAATATTAAAACCGATCTTCGAGATTGAGTAATTATTCCTTAAATCTTAAATTGGAATTTCATAGATTTTTCGGATGCTCAGCAAATATATGTGATTATCCTATATATTATAGTACGATAAGAACTAAAAAAAATTTAGGTATCATATATAGATAATTTATATATATTATTGTTTGATTTTCCGCCCCATCCATCCACTTTGTCTTAGTTTTCCTTTCATTGGCACAATAATTTTTTGTGCATCGAATCTTGAAGGTTTATATATTTGGAAAGTCCAGGCAGCCCAAAAGCCTGGGATAGTTATGAACCTAGAATTTTTAAACGGAGATTTTACCGGTTATTACTCCTATGGCCAACTGAATGATGTAGATCACGAAATGCTTTGCTCTCTTGTATTTTTTCAAGATGGCAGAGTTGTCGGTCATGGAGTTGATGATATAGACCCTTTTCACTTTGAAGGAAAGGTAGATTTGAATGACAATTCAGTCGTCCTCATCAAACAGTACCCCGGTCACCAAGTCCAGTATATTGGAACTGTTTTCAATCAGAATAATGCCATCTGCATTAGTGGCACTTGGACTATCCAAGGTGTATTCAACACTTCAGGGACATTTTCATTGAAAAAAGGCAACTCTATTGCTTCCATTATGGCAGACATTACCCATATAGAGCAAGTACTAAAGCAAGAATTGCAGAAGGTAGAAGAGTTATAGTTTCATTTATGTCGAACCCATCTATGGTAGCCCAATTCAGAGAAATATATCTGGATGGAGATTGGGTGGTCAATACCAATCTCAAATCAACACTCCATGAAATTAACTACCATCAAGCTGTATCTACTATAGGCACTCATAATTCAATAGCAGCAATTACTTTCCACCTGAACTACTACATGGCAGGCATTCTACGTGTCTTTGACACCGGTGTTTTGGATATCAGTGACAAATATTCTTTTGACCTTCCTGACCTTAATAACGCTGAATCATGGCAGCTCCTAAAAAAATCAACAATAGAGAACTGTGAGTTGATGGCAAGTAAGCTAGAGGGGCTATCTGATGGATACCTTGATAGCGATTTCGTAGATAAAAAATATGGCAGTTGGAGAAGGAATATAGAAGCACTGATAGAACATGGATATTACCATTTGGGACAAATAGTGTTACTTACTAAATTGATTCCTCAAGGAGCCTAAGTGATGGGATCACTAAAATGGCTTCGCTTCCCTTTATTTATCACTTTTGGATTATTGGCTATACCGCTTATTGCAATGAATTTCACAGATGAAGTTCAGTGGAATATTGGTGACTTTGTAATAGCTGGCATTCTAATATTTACTGTCTTGAGTGCCCTTCGTTATGTCCGAACCAAATATGACAGTAACAATAAGTCTAGGACCAAGTGGATTTTGATAATAGTCGTCCTTTTCATTTTACTATGGATGGAAATGGCCGTCGGTTTATTCAATTCCCCACTAGCAGGAAGCTAGATATTAAAACTAATTAGTTTTCATTCTCGCTATTTCTCGTTTGGCGACCTCCTTGATTTTTTGTGCGACAGAAGAGACATTGGACCTCACTGGTTTATATATCAGATTACTAGGTGCAGATATCCAATGCCGTAATTTTTGCACAGACCCGTCATCTATACTATGAGCTATAGGTACACCCATTTCTTCCAATGCTGTTGCATTGCATTTCTGTTCATACTGGTCAAACATGGGTATCACCATCATTTTCTTGGCTAAGTATAGCCCTTCAGATGTCGCTTGAAATCCACCGCCTGTAAGAAGCCCATGACACGATACCAATGATTGGGAGTAGCGCTCTTTATTGACTGGATGGATGAGTACATTCCCATGCCTTTGTATCTCCTTGGACTTCTTGGTGAAGACTTCCCATTGCACCTCAGGAATCTGTTTGAATACAGATATCAAGCGATTATCAGAAAAGGCGGGAAGATACACCGTGATATGACCCTTGTCAGACAGCTCAGCATTAACCAATTCAGGTCGAATTATAGGCGGCAAAATATGGTCATCATACGCTTTATAATGTAGGCCTACATACCCGTTACATGGCGCAACCCAGTAACGCATTCCATACTCGAAAATCCGGCGACGTTTCTTAGGCATAGGCACTTTATCAGAATAAAAAGATGCCTGATGACTCACACCAATGACGGGCACCTTCTTCCGTCTGCATGCATGAGCCGTTATGGATTCATAATCATTTATGACAGCGTCATAGTTTGTGACAGGAACAGTCCTAATGTCTTTAAGTAATCTAAAAGGACGCAATTGCCTTATACTCTTCAAGTAATCCACCCCACCCCGATTACCAAATATAAAATAGAGACCATGATAACTGTAGTCAAAGGGAAAGGGGAAATTGAGTTCTGCCGATCTGCCACTTATTAGAAAATCTACTTCAGCTATCTCTGCAAGCGCAGGCCCAATCTCAGCCGCTCTGGCCAAGTGACCATTGCCTGTGCCTTGGATAGCATATAATAGTTTCATTGGCTATACATCTCTATCCAGAAGTTTCTTGGAAAATTCTATCAGTATAGATTTCCTTTCGTCTGGTACTTTGACAGCTTTCAGGTGAGATTCTGCCAACTGTTGGTAGACAAGTTTTAGCTCATGGGCATGCACATCGACATGCGCAATTTTGTATAACGCCATCACCCTTTCTACATCAGAATCAGTCCCATTCAAATTCATAAAAATATCCCTTAGAGTATTAGCTTCAGTAGGGCTAAGCAACTCTAAAGACTTTAGATACAGATACGTTTTTTTACGTTGTTGGATATCACCACCTATTTTCTTGCCTAGCAGTTCTTCAGTACCAAAGGCATCGAGCATATCATCCTGAATCTGAAATGCGATACCCATATTCTTACCGAATTCATACAAGTGTTTCTGATCTTCTGCATCTGCATCTGCCAAGATGCCACCCATAGAAAGAGAAGCGGCTATAGCTACTGAAGTCTTAAGCTCTATCATTTTCAGATACTCCATTATCGACACTTCTTCCTGAACCTCATAATCCATGTCATAGCGTTGGCCTTCACAGACTTCTATAGAAGTATCCGTAAAGAGTTTCGTGAGGGCTACTAGCTTATCGGGATACTTTTCTAAAAACCGATATGCGTAAATCAGCATGACATCACCAGACAGGATAGCTGTATTCTCATCATAAAGCTGATGGACAGTAGCTTGCCCTCTTCTCAGCTCTGCTTCATCCATAATATCATCATGGAGCAATGAAAAATTATGGAATACCTCTATAGACATGCCCGCTTCAAAGGCGTACGATACATCATCTTTATATAAATTATAAGCGGCCATCACCATGACTGGTCTGAGACGCTTACCTCCTAAAGAGAGGATATACTCCACCGGCTTATATAACGCCGATGGCTGAGAAGGAAAACTGTAGGCATCCAACTTCTTATTGAATAAATTTTGTAAGTCTTCTATCGTGTACATAATTATTGTCAAAGCTAAACTTAGTCTTTAAATAAGTGCTAAGTTCTAAAATTATTAATGCAGAAATAATATACCAATATAGAACTTAGAGAAAGGTTGTAAGTTTAACTAGTCTATCAATTTACAAAACTGAATTACAATGAGGCGCTCTACCCTTCTACATTCATTCCTCCTCCTAATTGTTTTCCTTGGCTACAGTTGTGCTGAAAAGCCCACTGGACCTGATATGATTATATACAATGCCACCATACATACTGGCGAAGCGATGAGTGATGCCACAGCCATAGCCATCCAGGATGAGCGGATTATAGCCATGGACGATGATGCGGCGATTACTGGATTGCAAGGGGAGAATACAAATATGATAGATGCAGGCGGGATGTTTATAATGCCAGGATTTATAGAAGGGCATGGGCATTTCTCTGGCCTAGGTGAAACCTTACAAAACCTAAATTTTTTATCAGATACAACTTGGACTCAAGCTATAGAAAAAGTAAAAGAGAAAGTAGGGCAATCTGAGCCAGGTGAATGGATCTATGGTCGTGGCTGGCATCAAGAAAAATGGTTTGAAGAACCAGAAAATGTCCAACAAGGATACCCACACCACGAAACCCTGTCCGAGATATCTCCTGACAATCCAGTTATACTCATCCATGCAAGTGGGCACAGCCTCTATGCTAATAAAAAAGCAATGGATGCTGCTGGCATTAATATAGAAACCCCAAATCCTAAAGGCGGAAAAATCATTCGTGATTCTAAAGGCGAGGCGTTGGGTGTATTTGAAGAAAGAGCAATGAGTCCTATAAGAAGTGCATTCCAGGAATATAAAGCCACACTGGATGAAGAATCACAAACCAAATTGTGGTATAAAGCCATTGATCTAGCCCAGCAAAGATGTCTACAAAAAGGGGTGACGAGTTTTCAGGATGCAGGCGCTAAGTTTTGGGAACATGACCGATATCATTCTATGGCCCTAGATGAAGAATTCGATATAAGACTTTGGTCTATGGTGAGACACAGCTCAGAAGAAATGGAAGGTAAACTAGCCAATTACAGACGCATCGGTGTAGGGAATAATTATTATACCTGCAGAGCCCTGAAAACTGAAGTTGATGGGGCACTGGGTGCTCACGGTGCTTGGCTACTAGAGCCTTATGAGGATAAGCCAGATTTCTATGGTCAGAATACAACCGATATAGAAGAGGTCGCTAAGATAGCTACCTTGGCTAATCAGCATGATATGCAATTATGTGTCCATGCCATCGGTGACAGAGCCAATAAAGAAGTGTTAGATATTATCCAATCCAATAAAGATGGTGATAATGATAAAAGATGGAGAGTGGAGCATGCGCAGCATCTACATCCTGGAGATATTATGCGATTCAAAGAAACAGGAGCCATTGCATCCATGCAAGCTGTTCACTGTACCTCTGATGCCCCATTTGTGGTAAAGCGTCTAGGCCAATTACGAGCTAAAGTAGGTGCCTATGCCTGGAAGTCACTCTTAGAGCAAGGGGTCACGATAGTAAACGGAACAGATGTGCCCGTAGAAGAAATAGACCCTATCAAGAACTTTTATGCTACAGTTACCAGAACCAGAGTGGATAACGGAATGCACTTCTTTATAGAACAAAAAATGACAAGAGCACAAGCCATTCGCAGTTACACCATAGATGCTGCCTATGGCGCTTTTGAAGAGGATATTAAGGGTAGCCTAGAGGTAGGCAAACTAGGTGATATAGTCATACTATCCAATGACTTGGTCAAATGTACTGATCTAGATATCCTTAATACTAAAGTCGCTCTGACCGTTGTAGGTGGTCGCATAAAATTTCACAATGAAGACATATTGAAAATATAACTGGGCTACGCTACACCACCTCTTTTAAAATGCGGAGCATGGTTTTCGTATCGCCCATGGTATAATAATGAAGAATCGGAGCACCTCTCTCTTTCAGTTCTTTTGACTGTTGTATGCACCATTCTATACCAATAGTACGAGCCGCCTCTTTGTCTTTTGCTGAGGCCATCTCATTGGCAAATTCATCTGGAAAATCTATATAGAACATTCGTGGGATACTGGTCAGTTGAGATTTGCGAACGATTGGTTTTAATCCAGGAATAATAGGAACATCAATCCCCGCACCTTTACATTTGTCTACAAAATCAAAATACTTACTATTGTCAAAAAACATTTGTGTCACTATATAGTCAGCACCGGCATCTACTTTATCCTTTAGAAATTTCAGGTCTATATCAAAGTTAGGTGCTTCAAAATGTTTCTCTGGATAGCCTGCTACCCCGACACAAAACTCAGTAGGTGCCGCATTAGCCAAGTTCTGATCCAAGTACTTACCGTTGTTCATTTGCTGAAGTTGTTGCACCAGCTCTACTGCATACTTGTGACCCCCAGGTTCAGGAATAAATCTGGAATCCATATTTCTAGCATCTCCTCTGAGTGCCAAGACGTTGTCTATCCCCAGAAAGGCTAAATCTATCAGTGCATCTTCAGTCTCTGCTATGGTAAAGCCACCACATATTAAATGCGGCACCGTATCTACCTGATACTTATGCATGAGAGAAGCGCAAATACCGACAGTTCCTGGTCTCTTTCGGATGGACATTTTTTCGTAGTACCCACTTTCTCGTTTGTTGAAAACAATATCCTCCCTGTGATAGGTGACGTCTACAAATGAAGGTTTGAATTCCATAAGCGGATCCAACATGTCAAATATATCCTGCATTCTGCCCCCTTTTAGTGGCGGGAGGACTTCATAAGAAAGGAGGGTCTTTCCGTTAGCTTGTTTAATGTGGTCACAAACTTTCATTGATACTATATCTTTCAGTAATAAAAAATACGCATCAATAGAAATGGGAAATAAATGAATGGAGCGAAACCATTTTGACTTATGTCCGCATCCATGTTATCACCGTGGCGTTTCGTGCTCGGTTGATGTCAGTACGAGTACTGATCTCTTGATGCGCGGCGAAATTAACAGGAAAAGTGTAATATTCCATAAATGGGTGGAAGTTTTGACTGAATACTATATTCCTTGTGATTTTAAGAGTGATCACTTCATATATCCCGAAATATAAATATTTTTGTCGCTCAAGCCGGTGTGGTGGAATTGGTAGACACGTTGGATTCAAAATCCAATGCAAGCAATTGCGTGGGGGTTCGAGTCCCCCCACCGGTACAATGAGCTTAGCATTTATTAGATGCTAAGCTTTTTTTCAACCCTATAGCTCCATTCTACCTCTCCTTTGAGCTATACTTTCTGATTTATCTGAATATCTCATTGCTTTATAGAAATTATGCACGCTTTTAGGGAATCTTACTAGATATTAGTGCTACAATCGTGATTCTATGAGGTACTATAGTCTAATTATCAGTTTTCTGGCTCTAACCTTATGTGGTAGTAGTCTAAATGCACAGGAAGTATGGACATTGGAACGGAGCATAAGACATGCCTTGACAGAGAGTATATCTATGCAGCAGTCACAATTGGCTACCCGCAACGCAGAGATAGATCTAGAGCAAGCCAAGCAAGCGAAATATCCTAACCTGAGTGGAAACCTCAATCTAAATCTAAACTTTGGTCGTACTATTGATCCTACCTCCAATAGCTTCATCACAGAGACTTTTTTCGCCAACAATTATGGCATCGGTTCTGGCGTCATCCTATACAATGGCTCTAGAATTAAGAACACAATCAAACGTCGAGCCATAGATCTTGATGCTGTCCAAAATGACGCAAAGCAAGCTTCGATAGACTTGAGTTTATCAGTAGCTCTGAGTTATTTAAATATTCTCTTTGCTGTAGAAAATATCGAGATAGCTGAAAAGCAAGTTACACTGAATCAGCAGCAAGCAAATAGAACTCAGAAATCTATAAATGCCGGCATACTACCTGCTGCTGAGCTACTCAATATACAAGCTCAGATAACCCAAAGTGAACAAGGTGTCATCGCTGCACAGAATACTTATGAAATAGCTTTGCTTCAGCTCAAACAACTCCTTAGGCTAGACCCAACTGAAGACATCAAAGTAGAGGTGCCCGCTGATGTGGAAATTACTACTGATCCTGAACTCATTACTTTTGATGATCTGCTGAATTATAATATCAGCACCAGACCAGACATCAAAGCTGCAGAATTGCGTGCAACTGGTAGCGACTTAGATGTGGCATTGGCAAGATCAGGATATTTACCCTCTGTATCACTTTTCGGCAATGTCGGAACTAATTATTCCAACCAAGCGAGAGAAATCACTGCATTCGAAGATCAGCTGGTCGAATCTGAGATTTTCATAAACAACATGCCAGTTACAATATCACAAGCTTTTCAAAATCCAATCTTTCAGAGAACGCCATATGGTGCTCAATTAGAAAATTTCCTTTCTTACGGATTTGGCGTAGGGTTCAATATTCCAATATACAGCAATGGGGTAAAT